>NZ_JBFATR010000006.1:0-204221 GCF_040678395.1 Streptomyces sp. NPDC052687
CCTGCTCGGCCCCGCGGGGCCGCCCCCCCTCCGCCCCCCGCCCCCCCCGGTGGCCGCCGCCCCTAGCGGCGGCCCCCCCCCCCCCCCCCCCCCACCCCCCCCCCCCCCCCGCTCCGAGTTCACGCAGACGAGGGGGTCGTCCGCAGGGTCAGACCTCCACCACGACGGGCAGGATCATGGGCCTGCGCCGGTAGGTGTCGGAGACCCACTTGCCCAGCGTCCGGCGGATGAGCTGCTGGAGCTGGTGGGGCTCGACCACGCCGTCCTGAGCCGAGCGTTCCAGGACCTCGGTGATCTTCGGGAGGACGGCGTCGAAGGCGGAGTCCTCGATGCCGGAGCCGCGGGCCTGGACGTGCGGGCCGCCGGTGATCTTGCCGGTGGAGGAGTCGATGACGACGAAGACCGAGATGATGCCTTCCTCGCCGAGGATCTTCCGGTCCTTCAGCGCCGGCTCGCCGACGTCGCCGACCGAGAGTCCGTCGACGTAGACGTATCCCGCCTGGACCTTGCCGGAGATCTTGGCCTTGCCCTCGACGAGGTCGACGGCGACGCCGTCCTCGGCGATGACGATCCGGTCGTGCGGGACGCCGGTCAGGGCGCCCAGCTCGGCGTTGGCGCGGAGGTGGCGCCATTCGCCGTGGACCGGCATCAGGTTCTTCGGGCGGCAGATGTTGTAGAAGTACAGCAACTCGCCCGCGGAGGCGTGGCCGGAAACGTGCACCTTGGCGTTGCCCTTGTGGACGACGTTGGCGCCCCAGCGGGTCAGGCCGTTGATCACGCGGTAGACCGCGTTCTCGTTGCCCGGGATCAGCGAGGACGCCAGGATCACGGTGTCGCCGTCGACGATGCGGATCTGGTGGTCCCGGTTGGCCATGCGGGACAGGGCCGCCATCGGTTCGCCCTGGGAGCCCGTGCAGACCAGGACCACCTCGTGGTCCGGGAGGTCGTCGAGCGTGCGGACGTCCACGACCAGGCCCGGCGGGACGCGCAGGTAGCCGAGGTCCCGGGCGATGCCCATGTTGCGGACCATGGAGCGGCCGACGAAGGCGACCCGGCGGCCGTACTCGTGCGCCGCGTCCAGGATCTGCTGGATGCGGTGGACGTGGCTGGCGAAGCTCGCCACGATGATCCGCTTGCGCGCGTTGGCGAAGACCTGGCGCAGGACACCCGAGATGTCCCGCTCGGGCGGGACGAAGCCCGGGACCTCGGCGTTCGTCGAGTCGGAGAGGAGGAGATCGATGCCTTCCTCGCTCAGCCGGGCGAACGCGTGGAGGTCGGTGAGGCGGTTGTCCAGCGGGAGCTGGTCCATCTTGAAGTCGCCGGTGTGGACGACCATGCCCGCGGGGGTGCGGATGGCGACCGCCAGGGCGTCCGGGATGGAGTGGTTGACCGCGATGAACTCGCAGTCGAAGGGGCCGAGGCGCTCGCGGTCGCCCTCCGCCACCTCCAGGGTGTAGGGGCGGATGCGGTGCTCCTGGAGCTTGGCCTCGATCAGGGCGAGGGTCAGCTTGGAGCCGATCAGCGGGATGTCCGGCTTCTCGCGCAGGAGGAACGGGACGCCGCCGATGTGGTCCTCGTGGCCATGGGTGAGGACGATGCCGTCGATGTCGTCGAGGCGGTCCCGGATGGACGAGAAGTCCGGCAGGATCAGGTCGATTCCGGGCTGCTCCTCCTCGGGGAAGAGCACTCCGCAGTCGACGATCAGCAGGCGGCCGCCGTACTCGAAGACCGTCATGTTGCGGCCGATCTCGCCGAGACCGCCGAGCGGGGTGACGCGCAGGCCGCCTTCGGGCAGCGGCGGGGGCGGGCCGAGTTCAGGATGCGGATGACTCAAAAGACTCTCCTCACCACACGCGCCACGTACCGGTGGGGCACGTGGCGCGCGTGACGTTCGTGCAGAAGCAGTTGTCGTTGTGGATGCAGGCACCGGTGGCCTGCGCTATTCAGTTGTGGAGCTCGTTGCTGCGAAGCGGCGGCTTCGCGAAGTCTGATGTCAGAGCTGTACCCCGCCGGCGGCAAGATCGATCTTGAGCTGCTCGATCTCCTGCGGCGTGAGCTCGACCATGGGCGGGCGCAGCGGTCCGGCGGGCAGGCCCTGGAGGGCGAGCGCGGCCTTGGTGGTCATGACGCCCTGGGTGCGGAACATGCCGGTGTAGACCGGGAGCAGCTTCTGGTGGATCTCGGTGGCCTTCTGGACGTCGCCGGAGACGAACGCGTCGACCAGGGCGCGCAGGTCCGGGGTGACCAGGTGGCCGACGACGGAGACGAAGCCGACCGCGCCGACGGAGAGCAGCGGGAGGTTCAGCATGTCGTCGCCGGAGTACCAGGCGAGACCGGACCGGGCGATGGCCCAGCTGGCGCGGCCGAGGTCGCCCTTGGCGTCCTTGTTGGCGACGATCCGCGGGTGCTCGGCGAGGCGGACGATCGTCTCGGTGCTGATCGGGACGCCGCTGCGGCCGGGGATGTCGTAGAGCATGACCGGCAGCCCGGTGGCGTCGGCGATGGCCCTGAAGTGCCGGTACAGGCCCTCCTGCGGGGGCTTGTTGTAGTACGGCGTGACGACGAGCAGGCCGTGTGCGCCGGCCTGCTCGGCGGCGCGGGCCAGTTCGATGCTGTGGTGGGTGTCGTTGGTGCCGACGCCTGCCACCACGTGGGCGCGGTCGCCGACCGCCTCCAGGACCGCTCGTACGAGATCGGTTTTCTCCGCGTCGCTGGTGGTCGGGGACTCGCCGGTGGTGCCGTTGACGATCAGGCCGTCGTTGCCTGCGTCCACCAGGTGGGAGGCGAGTCGCTGTGCGCCGTCGAGGTCGAGTGCGCCGTCCGCCGCGAAGGGCGTGACCATGGCGGTGAGGACCCGCCCGAAGGGGGTCTGCGGAGTGGAGGTCGGTGCCATGGGTTACACGCTACTCGTTGCGCACGGCGCGGTCTGCCCGCGGGGGGCGGGGTAAGTCCTGACATATGCGGAGCCCGGCACTGCCTGCTCGGGGGTTCAAGCAGTGCCGGGTCCGTTTGATCAGGCTAGATGAACTTCGCCAAATGCCGCAATACGGACACTTCATGCGACTGACGGGCGGCGGGTGTCACGGCGCGACACGGCCGTTCGCGTTGAAGGCGGCATAGGTGAGCGGCATGAGCCGGGCCCACTCCGCCTCCATCTTCTCGCCGACCATCTCGATCTCCCGCTGCGGGAAGGACGGCACCTTCGCCAGCTCGTGCTGGGTGCGCAGTCCGAGGAAGTGCATCAGCGAGCGGGCGTTGCAGGTGGCGTACATGGAGGAGAACAGGCCGACGGGCAGGACGGAGCGGGCGACCTCGCGGGCGACGCCGGCGGCGAGCATCTCGCGGTAGGTCCGGTACGCCTGGCGGTACGAGTCCTCCATCGCGTCGACGGCCAGCTTGTGCTGCTCGGGGGTGCCCTCGACGAACCGGTACTTGCCGGGCCGGCCCTCCTGGACCAGCTTGCGGGAGGCGTCGGGCACGTAGAAGACCGGCTGGAGCTCGCGGTAGCGGCCCGACTCCTCGTTGTACGACCAGCCCACGCGGTGCCGCATGAACTCGCGGAAGACGAAGATCGGGGCGCTGATGAAGAAGGTCATCGAGTTGTGCTCGAACGGGCTGCCGTGCCGGTCGCGCATCAGGTAGTTGATGAGGCCCTTCGAGCGCTCCGGGTCCTTGTTCAGCTCGTCCAGCGACTGCTCCCCGAGCGTGGACACCCGGGCCGCGAACAGGACGTCCGCATCGGCCGCGCTGTGTTTCACCAGCTCCACAGTGACATCGCTGCGGAACTCGATTGTGAAGTCGTCTTCGGGGATCACGGTGTGGAGGGGCCTTTCCCGTCTCGTCTTGTGCCACGCCACTCTACCCAGCGGGATGCCGCGCATCTTTCCGCGCCGGACGGGCACCTCCGAGGCGGTTCCTTCGTCTCTACGGATGACACGATCCGTTCTGTCCCGGAAGGGAGACACACCCGCGATGTCCGGTCGGCGCGAGCCCGTACCCTTCGCCTTTGTCGCCGAGGCCGACAGGTTCCGCAGCAATGTCACTCCCCCGCCCCGTGAGCGGGCGTCCGCCGGTGAGATCGCCGGGCGCTGGCTGCTGGGGCTGACGATCGTCGCCGCGCTGGTGGGGTCCCTGGTGATCGGGACACCGGCGCTGGAGACGGACCGGTCGACGACGCCGGCCCAGCAGTCCCAGGCGTCCGACGGGCGCTGAGCCCGGACCGACCCGGACGGGCCCCCTGGGGTGGTGAGGCGGCACACAGGTCGATAGCCTCACCGGGCACAGCCCACGCCTGGATCGAGTGAGGACCCGCCGTGCCCCTGCCCTTTCTGACGGCTGACCGTGCCTTCGACGCGGTGGACGACGTCGCGCTGCCGTTCGAGGACCGCGACCGCTGGCGGCGTCCCTACCGGCCCGGTCCCTGGCGGGTGGGCGTGGCCGCGATCTGGCTGCTCCTCGCCTCGTACGTGCTGTTCGCCGCCGTCGTCATCGCGCTCACCGGCACGCCGTCCGGCGCCGGAGTGATCTTGGGCATCGCCCTGGCGATCATCGTCGTGTCGCTGCGGCTGCTGCGCATGGGCGTGTGGGTGAGCGCGCGCGGGCTGCGGCAAGTGGGCTTCCTGCGCACCCGCACGGTGGCCTGGGAGCGCGTGTCGGCTGTACGGACGGTGCAGCAGCCGGTGCGCTGGCTGGGGTTGCCCCGCGCGGTGCAGGGACAGGCGCTGAGCCTCGTACGCGCGGACCGGGCGGCCGGCGAGCCGGGGGCACCGCTGCTGACCACGCACAACGCCGACTTCCTGGGGCGCGCCACGGCCTTCGACCGGGCGGCGGACTCGGTGGAGGCATGGGCGGCGGAGTACGGGCGCGGCTGAGCCGCAGACGCACGCGAGAGGGCCGGTCCTTCGCGGACCGGCCCTCTCGCGTTCCCGGGCCGCGGGCCTCAGACCTCCACGGTCTTGGCCCCGCGGGCCTCAGACCTCCACGGTCTTGCCGTCGTGCAGGGCGATGGCACGCTGCATCGCCTTGCGGGCCCGCGGGGTGTCACGGGCGTCGTGGTAGGCGATGGCGAGGCGGAACCAGGTGCGCCAGTCGTCCGGGGCCGCCTCGGTCTCGGCCCGGCGCCGGGCGAACACCTCGTCGGCCGAGTCCCGGTCGATGCGGCCGCTGGGCAGCCGCTTCAGCTCGTCGACGGGCAGGCCGCCCTCGGCGTCGAGCTCCGCGGCGAGGGCGTTGGCCTTGCGGACGAACTGGGTGTTCTTCCACAGGAACCACAGCCCGATGACCGGCAGGATCAGCACCGCGACGCCGAAGGTCACGGTGAGCAGCGTGCCGGACTGGATGAGCAGGACGCCGCGGCTGCCGACCAGGAGGAAGTAGAACACCAGGACGGCGGCCGTGACGGCGTAGGACAGCTTGGCTCGCATGTTGCCGGTCAGCCCAGGTCCAGGAAGTGTTCCAGGCCGAAGGTGAGGCCCGGGGCGGTCACCACGCGGCGGGCGCCCAGCAGGATGCCCGGCATGAAGCTGCTGTGGTGCAGCGAGTCGTGCCGGATGGTGAGGGTCTCGCCCTCGCCGCCCAGCAGGACCTCCTGGTGGGCCAGGAGGCCGCGCAGGCGGACCGCGTGGACGGGGACGCCGTCGACGTCCGCGCCGCGCGCGCCGTCCAGGGCGGTCGCCGTGGCGTCCGGGGCCGGGGCGGTGCCGGCGGCGCGGCGGGCCTCGGCGATGAGCTGGGCGGTGCGGGTGGCGGTGCCGCTGGGGGCGTCCACCTTGTTCGGGTGGTGCAGCTCGACGACCTCGACGGACTCGAAGTACGGCGCGGCGATCTGCGCGAACTTCATGGTGAGGACGGCGCCGATGGAGAAGTTCGGGGCGATCAGCACACCCGTCTCCGGGGAGTCGGCGAGCCAGCCCTTGAGCTGCGCGAGACGGTCCTCGGTCCAGCCGGTCGTCCCGACGACGGCGTGGATGCCGTTGCGGACGCAGAACTCCAGGTTGGCCATCACCGAGCCGGGCGTGGTCAGCTCGACGGCGACCTGGGCGCCGGCCGCGGTCAGCGTCTCCAGCGTGTCGCCGCGGCCGAGGGCGGCCACCAGCTCCATGTCCTCGGCGGCCTCGACCGCCCGGACCGCCTCGGATCCGATCCGGCCCTTGGCACCGAGGACCGCCACGCGCAGCTTGCTCATCTTGTTGCTTTCCTAACGGGAGGTGACTAGGCCACGGCGTCGTGCAGCCGCGCGGCCTGCTTGTCCTTCAGCGGGCCGATGACCGACAGCGAGGGTTGCCGGCCCAGGATGTCGCGGGCGACCTCGCGAACGTCGTCCGGGGTGACCGAGGCTATCCGGGCCAGCATGTCGTCGACCGACATCTGCTCGCCCCAGCACAGCTCGCTCTTGCCGATACGGTTCATCAGCGCGCCGGTGTCCTCCAGGCCGAGGACGGTGGAGCCGCGCAGCTGGCCGATGGCGCGGTCGATCTCCTCGTCGGACAGGCCGTGCTGGGCGACGTGGTCCAGCTCGTCGCGGCAGATCTTCAGCACGTCGTGCACCTGGGAGGGGCGGCAGCCCGCGTACACGCCGAACAGGCCGCAGTCGGCGAAGCCCGAGGTGTACGAGTACACGCTGTAGGCCAGGCCGCGCTTCTCGCGGACCTCCTGGAAGAGCCGGGAGGACATGCCCCCGCCGAGGGCGGTGTTCAGCACGCCGAGGGCCCAGCGGCGCTCGTCCGTGCGGGCCAGGCCGGGCATGCCGAGCACCACGTGGGCCTGCTCGGTCTTGCGGCCGAGCAGTTCGACGCGGCCGGCCGTGCGCACCGCGCGCCGGCCGGTGCGCGGGCCGACCGGCTGGGCGTCGGGGCTGTCGAGGGCGCCGGCCTTCTCGAAGGCGGCGCGGACCTGTCGTACGACCTTGTTGTGGTCGATGTTGCCGGCGCAGGCGACCACCAGGTGGGTGGGGTCGTAGTGCTTCTTGTAGAAGCGGCGGATGCGGTCGGCGGTGAGGGCGTTGACCGTGTCGACGGTGCCGAGGACCGGGCGGCCGAGGGGGTTGTCGCCGAACATGGTGTGCGCGAACAGGTCGTGCACACAGTCGCCCGGGTCGTCCTCGGTCATCGCGATCTCTTCGAGGATGGCGCCGCGCTCGACGTTGACGTCCTCCTCGAGGATCAGGGAGTCCGTCAGCATGTCGCAGACGACGTCGATGGCGAGCGGCAGGTCGGTGTCGAGCACGCGCGCGTAGTAGCACGTGTACTCCTTGGCCGTGAACGCGTTCATCTCGCCGCCGACGGCGTCTATGGCGGACGAGATGTCCAGGGCGGACCTGCGGTTCGTGCCCTTGAAGAGCAGGTGCTCCAGGTAGTGCGTGGCGCCGTTCAGGGACGGGGTCTCGTCGCGGGAGCCGACGTGCGCCCAGATGCCGAAGGTGGCGGAGCGGACCGAGGGCAGGGTCTCGGTGACGACGCGCAGACCACCGGGAAGGGTGGTCTTGCGGACGGTGCCGATGCCGTTCATGCCCTTGATCAGGGTTTGGGTACGGGCGACGGCCCGCGCCTCCGAAGAGGTGCGGGCCGTCGCCTTGGAGCTACGGGACGTCACTGGTCGGCGTCGTCCTTCTCGGCCTCGGAGCCTTCCTCGCCCTCGATCACGGGGACGAGGGAGAGCTTGCCGCGGGAGTCGATCTCGGCGATCTCGACCTGGACCTTCTGGCCCACGCCGAGGACGTCCTCGACGTTCTCCACGCGCTTGCCGCCGGCCAGCTTGCGGATCTGCGAGATGTGCAGCAGGCCGTCCTTGCCGGGCAGCAGGGAGACGAACGCGCCGAAGGTGGTCGTCTTCACGACCGTGCCCAGGTAGCGCTCGCCGACCTCGGGCATCGTCGGGTTGGCGATGCCGTTGATCGTGGCGCGGGCGGCCTCGGCGGACGGGCCGTCGGCGGCACCGATGTAGATCGTGCCGTCGTCCTCGATGGTGATCTCGGCGCCCGTGTCCTCCTGGATCTGGTTGATCATCTTGCCCTTGGGGCCGATGACCTCACCGATCTTGTCGACCGGGATCTTCACGGTGATGATCCGCGGCGCGTTCGGGGACATCTCGTCGGGCCGGTCGATGGCCTCCATCATCACGTCGAGGATGTGGAGACGGGCGTCGCGGGCCTGCTTGAGGGCGGCGGCCAGGACGGAGGCCGGGATGCCGTCCAGCTTGGTGTCGAGCTGGAGGGCGGTCACGAAGTCCTTGGTGCCGGCGACCTTGAAGTCCATGTCACCGAAGGCGTCCTCCGCACCGAGGATGTCGGTGAGGGTGACGTAGTGCGTCTCGCCGTCGATCTCCTGGGAGATCAGGCCCATGGCGATACCGGCGACCGGGGCCTTCAGCGGCACACCGGCGTTCAGCAGCGACATGGTGGAGGCGCAGACCGAGCCCATGGACGTCGAGCCGTTGGAGCTGAGCGCCTCGGAGACCTGGCGGATCGCGTAGGGGAACTCCTCGCGCGTCGGCAGGACCGGGATCAGGGCGCGCTCGGCGAGGGCGCCGTGGCCGATCTCGCGGCGCTTCGGGGAGCCGACGCGGCCGGTCTCGCCGGTGGAGTACGGCGGGAAGTTGTAGTTGTGCATGTAGCGCTTGCGGGTCACCGGGGAGAGGGTGTCCAGCTGCTGCTCCATGCGGAGCATGTTCAGGGTGGTGACGCCCAGGATCTGGGTCTCGCCACGCTCGAACACGGCGGAGCCGTGGACCCGCGGGATGGCCTCGACCTCGGCGGCCAGGGTGCGGATGTCCGTCAGGCCACGGCCGTCGATCCGCTTCTTCTCCTTGATCACGCGCTCGCGGACCAGCTGCTTGGTGAGCGAGCGGTACGCGGCGGAGATCTCCTTCTCGCGGCCCTCGAACTCCGGCAGGAGCTTCTCGGCGGCGAGCGCCTTGACGCGGTCCAGCTCGGACTCGCGCTCCTGCTTGCCGGCGATGGTCAGCGCCTGGGCCAGCTCGGGCTTGACGGCGGCGCTCAGCGCCTCGAAGACGTCGTCCTGGTAGTCCAGGAAGATCGGGAACTCGGCGACCGGCTTGGCGGCCTTGGACGCGAGGTCCGACTGCGCCTTGCAGAGCACCTTGATGAAGGGCTTCGCGGCCTCCAGACCGGCGGCGACGACCTCCTCGGTCGGCGCCTCGGCGCCGCCCTCGACCAGCTTGATGGTCTTCTCGGTGGCCTCGGCCTCGACCATCATGATCGCGACGTCGCCGTCCTCCAGGACGCGGCCCGCGACGACCATGTCGAAGACGGCGTCCTCGAGCTCGGTGTGCGTCGGGAAGGCCACCCACTGGCCGCGGATCAGCGCGACGCGGACGCCGCCGATCGGGCCGGAGAAGGGCAGACCGGCCAGCTGCGTGGACGCGGAGGCGGCGTTGATCGCCACGACGTCGTACAGGTGGTCGGGGTTGAGCGCCATGATCGTGGCGACGACCTGGATCTCGTTGCGCAGGCCCTTCTTGAAGGACGGGCGCAGCGGGCGGTCGATGAGGCGGCAGGTGAGGATCGCGTCCTCGCTCGGCCGGCCCTCACGGCGGAAGAAGCTGCCGGGGATCTTGCCGGCGGCGTACATCCGCTCCTCGACGTCCACCGTCAGCGGGAAGAAGTCGAGCTGGTCCTTGGGCTGCTTGGAGGCGGTGGTGGCCGACAGCACCATGGTGTCGTCGTCCAGGTAGGCCACGGCGGAACCTGCGGCCTGCTTGGCCAGGCGGCCCGTCTCGAAGCGGATGGTGCGGGTGCCGAAGGAGCCGTTGTCGATGACGGCCTCGGCGTAGTGGGTCTCGTTCTCCACTAGCGTTTTCTCCTCGTCTTCGTCCCTTGGCTGCCCGTGTGGCAGGGGGACGGTTGCGGAGATGCGCGCCTTTCGTGCGGGCCGGTCTTCGATCGAAGCACCCGGGGCTCGTTTCCCCCGGGGGCCACTACCGAGGACCGGCGGCGGCTAGGTGCGCGTCTCCTCGTTCTTGTGTCGCACGTCGTTGTGTGCCCAACGACGTGCATTACATGCGTTGTGCTACCACACTACAAAGCGTCGGTGACAGTCCGCACGTACAGCAAAGGGAGCGGCCCCCTCGCGTGGGAACCGCTCCCTTCACGGCGTCTTACTTGGCACCCGCCGCGCCACGGCGGATGCCGAGGCGGTCGACCAGCGTACGGAAGCGCTGGATGTCCTTCTTGGCGAGGTACTGCAGCAGGCGGCGGCGCTGACCGACGAGGATCAGCAGGCCGCGGCGGGAGTGGTGGTCGTGCTTGTGGGTCTTCAGGTGCTCGGTCAGGTCGGAGATCCGACGGGACAGCAGAGCGACCTGGACCTCGGGGGAGCCGGTGTCACCCTCCTTGGTACCGAACTCGGCAATGATCTGCTTCTTCGTGGCGGCGTCGAGCGACACGCGTACTCCTCAGGTCTGTGAAGTGGCCACCGAGTGCCCCCGGTCTTCTTCGCGGGGGAGCTTCCGTTACTCGGGAGGCGGGGATCCGCTGGGCGCGGCCTCCAGAGGGGTGCTCCGGGGGCGCGTACACAAACGGCCGTCACTCAGGGTACCAGCCGGCGGACGGCGCTCGTCGCGCGGTACCGGAACCGGCCCTGCGGTCCGGGTGCGGCCACTAGGGTGAGCCGTTGTACATGGTCAAGCACGCGGGGAAGGGGCCGGTGCGGCATGGCGGAGACGGAAGCGGAGATCAAGGCGCGCAAGGAGCGGGAGCGGGACGAGCTGTACGCCCTCGACATCTCCGGGGTCGAGTGGCACTGCGCGCCGGGCACCGAGGAGCACGAGGAGCGGGTGGAGATCGCCTATCTGCCCGGCGGTGCGGTGGCCATGCGGTCGTCGCTCGACCACGGCACCGTGCTGCGGTACACGGAGGCGGAGTGGCGGGCGTTCGTGCTGGGGGCGCGGGACGGGGAGTTCGATCTGGAGCCGGGGGGCGGGGAGAAGTGAGCTGAAGTGACGGTGGCGGTACGCGCGTGGGGGACGGGTTGCCCCCCACGCGCGCGTACGCCTGGTTGACGGCTCGTTCGCCGTTCGATGCTCTTCATCGCTCTGAGGCTTTGCGTAGTTCTACGGCTTTTGCGCCGCGATGCTCTCGATGCCGAGGGCCAGCCAGATCCAGGCCTTGCCGTCGGCCTCGGGCGGGCCTTGGGCCAGCTTGGCGCCGAAGAAGAGGCGGCCGTTCTGGACGATCGCGTCGGCATAGGCCATGGAGGGGAGGAGCTGCCCCTCCGGCGGCAGGTCGAAATAGAAGTACGGGGTCTCGGCACCGGTCTTCGGGTTCAGGCTGACCAGGGCCATGGGTGAGATGCGGTCGCTGCTCTCGCGCAGCGCGAGGAGCTGGTCGCCGCTCACCCGCAGGGGGCGGAGAAGAGCGTTGGGGCCGGACTCGAACTTCTTGACCGAGTTGCCCGTCTTCAGGTCGAAACCGATGATCCAGTTGGCGTTGTGGATCATGTCTTCCTTCTCCTTGCTGGTGAGGAAGACCTGTCCGGCGCCCACCGCGAGGGACGGACACTCGTCGGCGGCGAGGTACGTGTTCTCGGCCGTGCACTCGGCGACGTACGCACCGCCTTGCAGGGAGATGGTCGTGCGGTACTTGCCGTGCTCGTCGAGCGAGATGATCTCGGTGAACTCGATCGCACCGGCCGACGTGGCCAGGACGATGGGGTCGGTGGAGACGATCCGGACGTCCCCGACACCGGTGGCGAGCTCGTACGTCCACCGGGTCGTGCCGGTTGTCGGGTCGAGACCGCGCACCTTGAACGTGTCCTGGCGGCCTTGCGGGGCGTCGGGGTAGTAGCAGTCCAGCCGCACGATCAGGGCTCGTCCGCCGCCCGCGCCGTCGGCTTCGCAGTCCTTCTCCGGCTTCACCCGCCAGCGCAGCTTGCCGCTGTCCATGTCGTAGGCGTCCGTACCGTCGCCCCAGGTCACCGCCACCGTGGCGTGTGTCAGGGTGATGCCCGGCATCTCCTGGCCGCTCGCGTCGTCAGGGGTGCCGGTGCCGCTGGGGGCGACCGGGAACTCGGCCTGCCACACCAGCTTGCCGTCGTCGAGGTCGACGAAGGCGACGTGGTTGCAGAGGGACTCCTTGTCCGCGCTGTCCCGGAAGAGCACGGCGGTGCGGTTCTCCACGGTGACGTGGCGGGTCTTGCCGCAGATGGGTCCGCCCAGCCGGAGTTTCCAGGCCTCCTCGCCCAGCCCGGCGTCCGTGCCGATCTCGACGCCGACGAGGGTCCGGTTGATGCCCTTGGCGAGGATCTTGTCCGTGGCCCACAGGCCCGGCATCTCATGGGTCTCGCCGGGAGGCAGGTCGTCGGTGGAGAGTCGTACGGCCATGACGCCCTGGGTGCTCGCCGGGCGACGCTCGACGGTCTCCCGGACGTCGAGCCGGTGCTGGGCCAGGGCGGCCGTCGGCTTGGCGTCGTCGGATGCCGTGCCGGGCCACCACAGCCAGGCGCCGACGGCCAGGGCCGGCGCCACGACGGCGGCCACGGCGCCGAGCAGCACCCGGCGGCGCTTCCGGCGCCGCTGGTCCGCCGCCACGGACGACTGGGTGTACAGGGAGGGGGGCGGGCCGAAGCTCACGTCGGACGCCTTCCCCGGCCTCAGTTGCCGGCCATCGACCGCGCCGACGCGTACACGTCGAACACGGCGAGCGCCAGCGGGATGAGGGTCAGCAGCACGAAGGTCTCGAAGATCTCCATGAAGCGGCCCCAGAAGGGGGTGACGCCGCTGCGCGGGGCGATCAGGCCGATCGCGGTCAGCAGGGCGGCGGTCGCGGCGATGGCGGCGGCGAGCCAGACCGAGCGGATGTCGAGGCCGGTGGTGTCGCCCTGGAGCGCGTCGCGCAGGTAGGAGTTCGGCGGGTTCAGGGCGAGGCCGAGGCCGAGGAAGACGAGCGCGGCGAGACCGGCGGCGAGCGTGGCGCCGACCTGCGCGGTGTACCGGAACAGGTGGGCGCGCATCAGCATGGCGACGCCCGTGGCCAGGGCGAGGAGCTGCGCCCAGAGGTTGCTGGAGAAGCCGAGGACGATGGACGCGCCGACCGTGACGAGGGCGCAGCCGCCGACGAGGCCGACGAGCAGTTCGTGGCCGCGGCGGACCTGGGCGGCGATGCGCTGCGGGTCGACGGGCTCCTGCGGGGCGGTCTCGTCGTCGGTGTAGCCGCGGCCGGCGTCGGGCGGTTCGAAGCCGATGGGCAGCCGTGCGAAGCGCATGGACAGGCCGGGCAGGAAGGCGAGGGCGCAGACCGCGAGCGGGGCGCAGACGGCGGCCGTCTCGATGGGCTTCAGATCCGTCAGGATGGCGACGAACGTGGTCAGCAGCCCGATCGTGGAGGCGAACACGAAGGCCACGAACGGGCCGTCACCGCTGGGCGAGACGAGGGTGAGGACCACGGCGGCGACGAGGACGGCCGCGCAGGCGAGCAGGAACTGCAGCCGTCCGATGCCCTGGCCCTCCGACAGCGGGAGCAGTCCGGATCCGGCGACGGCGATGTTCGGCAGGGCGCCGAGGCCGAGGGCGACGGCCGAGCCGCGGTCGTCGTAGACCCGCGCGCGGACGCAGGCCATGGTGACGAGCAGGACGCCGGTGACGGCGGCGAGGATGCCCTGGAGGCTGTGCATGTCGTGGCGCAGCTGCGAGCTCCAGACCACGAAGGCGAGGAGCGCGGGCAGGACGCCGCCGGCGACCAGGCCGGCCGCGCGGGTGAGGGTGCCGTTCCACAGGGTGCGGTCCTGGGTGACGGCGGAGGCCACCGCCTCGGAGACGTCGTCGAAGACCGCGGGGGGCAGCGACTCGGCGAACGGACGCAGCGTCAGCAGTTCGCCGTCGAGGATGCGCTGGGCCGCGAAGGAGCGGGAGCCGTCGAGGACGGTGCCGTCCCGGCGGACCAGGTGGTAGCCGACCGGGGCGCCCTCGGCGGAGGTCTGGCGGGAGAGCCGCAGAATCTCCGGGTAGAGGTCGGCGACTGACACGTCGTCGGGCAGGGCCACGTCGATGCGGCTGTCGGGCGCCACGATCGTGACGCGGCAGAATCCGAAGCCCGTGCCCGCCGCGGATCCGAAGCCCGTGCCCGCCCCGGAAGGGGCTCCGGTGCCCGCTCCGCCGGTCGCGCCGGCCGGCGCGGAAGCCGTCATGCTCACCTGCTGTTCCCCCTCGTCGGTGGTGCCGGAGGCCGCGGCGCCGAGCGCGCGACCGCCTTCAACGATCTTGTGTACGACCGCCTGTAACGATCCTGTGTACGTTGTGCCGCGCCGCCCGGGCCGCCGGTCACGCACCGCGTTGTCCCGGAGCAGCCGGTCCCCGCGCGGGAGGCACTCGCAGCGAACAGTGCGGATTGCCCGGTTCTGCGGGGCCCGATTCGCAACTGTTCACACGTCTCACGGGCACCCTACCGCCCACCGTTGTCAGTGGTTGTCAGTAGGATCGCGCTTCGAACGATCGACGTCCGCCGGACACGGGGCGGCGGGCGGAACGGTTGGTCCGGCAAGGGAATTGGTGCGAAGTGAGCCACATCGTCGTCAAGCGCCCGCCGCGGGCACTGCCGAGGGAAGTGCCCACGAGCGAGGTGGTGCTGCAGCCGCCGCCGGAGCTTCCGCGGGGGCAGCAGGAAGGCGCCCTGATGCAGCTCCTGCCCATGCTCGGCATGGGCGGTTCCGTGGTGTTCTTCTTCAATCCCCAGGCCCAGCCCTTCATGAAGATCATGGGCATGGTGATGATCGCCTCGACGATCGCCATGGGCATCGCGATGCTGATCCGCTACCGGCGGGGCACCCAGGGGCAGATCGCCGACATCCGCCGGGACTACCTGCGGTATCTGTCGCAGGTCCGGCGCGGGGCGCAGAACACCGCCAAGGCCCAGCGCGACGCCCAGTACTACCTGCACCCTTCACCGGAGCAACTGTGGGCGCTGGTCGCCGAGGGCAGCCGGGTGTGGGAGCGGCGCGCCGGTGACGAGGACTTCGGGCAGGTGCGCGTGGGTCTCGGCCCGCAGGCCCTGGCGACGCCGTTGATCGCGCCGGAGAGCGCGCCGGTGGACCAGCTGGAGCCGCTGACGGCGGGCGCCATGCAGCGTTTCCTGGCCACGCACAGCACCCTCGAGGACCTGCCGATGGCGGTCTCGCTGCGCGCCTTCTACCACGTGTCGATCAGCGGCGACCCGGCGACCGTGCGCGGCTCCGCCCGCGCGGTGGCCGCCTCCCTCGCCTCGCTGCACTCCCCCGAGGACCTGGTCATCGCCGTCGCCACCGGACGGGAGTCCGCGCCCGAGTGGGAGTGGGCCAAGTGGCTGCCGCACGTACAGGCGAAGGGCGAGGCGGACGGCGCCGGCAGCCGGCGGCTGATCACCACCGACCCGGTCGAGCTGGAGGACCTGCTGGGAGCCCGGCTCCAGGGCCGCCCGCGCTTCCACCCGAGCGCGCCGCCGGTGCCCGAGCAGCCGCACGTGGTGGTCGTCCTCGACGGTGTCTCGCTGCCGCCGACCTCCCTGCTGGCCAGCCCGGAGGGCCTTCAGGGCGTCACGGTCCTGGAGGTCGTCCCGGGTGAGCTGACCGCCGGCCGCGGCGACCTGTCGATCGTCGTGCACCCGCGCGAACTGCGCCTGGAGTCGGCGCACGGCATGGTCTACGAGGGCACGCCCGACGTCCTGGCGTACGAGGGCGCGGAGGCCCTGGCCCGCCAGCTGGCGCCCCTGCGGGTGGCGTCCGGCGGCGACGACGACGAACCGCTGCTGGCCAACCTGGAGTTCACCGATCTGCTGAACCTGGGCGACGCGGCCACCGTCGACCCGCGGCGCACCTGGCGGCCGCGTTCGCAGTCCGAGCGGCTGCGCGTGCCGATCGGTGTCGGCGAGGACGGCCGGCCCGTGATGCTGGACCTCAAGGAGGCGGCGCAGGAGGGCATGGGCCCGCACGGTCTGTGCGTCGGCGCGACCGGTTCCGGCAAGTCGGAGCTGCTGCGCACCCTGGTCCTCGGTCTCGCCGTGACCCACTCCTCCGAGACGCTGAACTTCGTCCTCGCGGACTTCAAGGGCGGTGCGACCTTCGCGGGCATGGCCCAGCTGCCGCACGTCGCCGCGGTGATCACCAACCTGGCGGACGACCTCACCCTGGTCGACCGTATGGGCGACTCGATCCGCGGTGAGCTGAACCGCCGTCAGGAGATGCTGCGGGACGCGGGCAATTACGCCAACATCCACGCGTACGAGAAGGCCCGCCAGGCCGGTGCCGCGCTGCAGCCGATTCCCTCGCTGGTGCTCGTCATCGACGAGTTCAGCGAGCTGCTGACCGCGAAGCCGGACTTCATCGAGATGTTCGTGCAGATCGGCCGTATCGGCCGCTCGCTCGGCGTGCACCTGCTCCTCGCCTCGCAGCGCCTGGAGGAGGGCCGGCTGCGCGGCCTGGAGACCTACCTGTCGTACCGGATCGGTCTGCGGACCTTCTCGGCGGCCGAGTCGCGCGCCGCGATCGGCGTCCCGGACGCCTACGAGCTGCCGAACGTGCCGGGTTCCGGCTTCCTGAAGTACGGCACGGACGAGATGGTCCGCTTCAAGGCGGCGTACGTCTCCGGTGTGTACCGCTCCAGCGCCCAGCAGGCGGCGTCGGTCGGCGGCCCGCTGCCGGTCGACCGCAGGCCCGTGCTGTTCACGGCGTCGCAGGTGCCGGTGCAGTACGTGGCGGTGCCGCAGCAGCGCCCGGAGGAGGACCCGGACCGGCCCGACGACGCGCTCGCCGACACCGTGCTCGATGTCATCGTGCGGCGCCTGGAGGCGCAGGGCCCGGCCGCCCACCAGGTGTGGCTGCCGCCGCTGGACAGCCCGCCGTCGCTCGATTCCCTGCTGCCCGGCCTCGCCGCCGTGCCCGGCCGCGGCCTCACCCAGCCCGGCTACGAGGGCGCGGGCCGGCTCGTCATCCCCGTCGGCATCGTCGACAAGCCGTACGAGCAGCGCCGTGACCCGCTGTGGACCGACTTCGGCGGCGCGGCCGGCCATATGCAGATCCTCGGCGGCCCGCAGTCCGGCAAGTCGACCCTGGTGCGCTCGGTCATCGCGGCGTTCGCGCTCACCCACACCCCGCACGAAGTGCAGTTCTACGCGCTGGACTTCGGCGGTGGCGGCCTGTCGTCGGTGGCGGGCCTGCCGCACGTCGGCGGGGTCGCCTCCCGGCTGGACCCGGAGAAGGTCCGCCGGACGGTCGCCGAGGTGTACGGCATCATGACGCGCCGCGAGGAGTACTTCCGCACGGCGGGCATCTCCTCCATCGCGGAGTTCCGCGCCCGCCGCGCGCGCGGCGACATCTCCACGGCCGACCAGCCGTGGGGTGATGTCTTCCTGGTCATCGACGGCTGGGGCAACTTCCGCCAGGACTACGACGGTCTGGAGCCGGCCGTCCTGGACATCGCGGCGCGCGGCCTCGGTTACGGCATGCACGTGATCCTCACCGCGTCGCGTTCCATGGAGGTCCGCTCCAACCTCAAGGACCACCTGATGAACCGCCTGGAGCTGCGGCTCGGCGACCCGATGGACTCCGAGTTCGACCGCAAGGTCGCGGCGAACGTGCCGACCGGTGTCCCGGGCCGCGGCCAGACCCCGCAGCGGCAGCACTTCATGGCGGCTGTCCCGCGCATAGACGGACTGTCCTCGGACACGGACCTGGCGGAGGCGACGCAGGCGCTCGCAGCGGAGGTCTCCCGGCACTGGCAGCAGCCCGGTGCCCCCGAAGTCCGGCTCCTGCCGCGGGAGTTCCCGGCGCACCAGCTGCCGCCCGGCAACCGTTTCCCGAACCGGGGCATCGCCTTCGCCCTGGACGAGGACAACCTGGAGCCGGTGTTCGTGGACTTCGAGCAGGACCCGTTCTTCCTCGTCTTCGGCGAGAGCGAGTCCGGCAAGTCCAACCTGCTGAAGCTGCTCATCCAGCGCCTCACCGAGCGCTACGACGGCAACGAGGCGAAGCTGTTCGTCGTGGACAACCGGCGCTCCCTGCTCGGCGTGACGCCGGACTCGCATCTGGCCGAGTACGTCCCCATGTCCAACCAGATGCAGCACCACATGGACGCGCTCGCCGACCTGATGCAGCGCCGCACGCCGACCGCGGACGTCACCCCGCAGCAGCTGCGCGACCGCAGCTGGTGGAACGGGCCCACGGTGTTCATCATCGTCGACGACTACGACCTGGTCTCCACGTCCAGCGGCAACCCGCTGTCGGGGCTGACGGAACTGCTCCCGTTCGCCCGGGACGTCGGCGTCCGCTTCATCATCGCCCGCTCCACCGCGGGCGCGGGCCGCGCCGGCTACGAGCCCTTCATGCAGCGCATGAAGGAACTGGGCGCGCAGGGCGTGGTCCTCGCCGGCGACCCGAACGAGGGCGACCTGCTGGGCGGCGTTCGCCCGCGGCCGATGCCCGCGGGGCGCGGTGTGTTCGTGTCACGCAAGCGGGGGAAGCCGCTCGTCCAGGTGGGGTTGGTGCCGGACGTCCATCAGTGACGGGCACGGTGTGGCGGGCTTCGGGGCCGCTTCCGCTTCGGCGGGGGCGGCCCCGTTGCCGTACCGGGCCGCGGGTTCAGAAGACGGGCAGGGCGTGGAGCGAGGCACCGTGGACGACGAAGGCCCTGTTGCCGCCGACGGCGAGGGCGACCCGCTCGGCCTTCGGAAGCGCGTAGGTCCACACCTCGTACCCCTCGCCCTCGTCCACGGTGCGCACCACGGTCTCGGAGGACGTGTCGATCATCCACACGCCGGTGCCCTGGGAGAGGACGGGCCGGGTGCGGTCGGCGCCTGTCTGGGTACTCCACAGCTGTTTCGCGTCGGTGCGGCGGAGACGTTCGAGCCCTGTGCCGCCGACGGAGTAGACGGAGTCCCCGTGGACCGTGGCGGGGCCCCATTCCGTGGGGATCCTGTACATGTCGGTGGTGGATTCGGACCAGATCTCGGTGCCGTCCGTCACCTTCACCGCGGTCAGCGTCCTGCCGTTGACATACACGACCCCGCCCTGGACGACGGGCTCGACCGGCACCTTCTCGGCCTGCTCCCGGCGTTCCCAGGCGACACGTCCGTCCTCCGTCGCCACGGCCAGGACATGCCCGTCGGTGGTCGGGAGCACCAGGCGGCCGCCGCCCAGCGCCGCCTTCGGGGAGAGCGTGCCCCGGTAGGCCGCGGGCAGCTTCGCCGTCCAGCGGATCGTGGCGTCCGAGCGCCGCACCGCGCGCAGCCTGCCGTCCTTCGCGTGGACGTAGACGGTGTCCTCGTCCGCGGCCAGCAGGGCCTCGGCTTCGGCGGCCGCCGTCCATTTGGGCTCACCGGTGGACGGCACGAAGGTCACCAGCGTGCCCTTCGGGTCGACGGCGACGATCAGCCGGTCGGACAGCGACAGGTACTGACTGGACAGCAGCTCCGGTCTCTCCCAGCGCTTCGTGCCGTCGACGACGTTGTAGGCCGCGATACCGCCGAACGTTCCGATGACGACGACATCGCGCACGGGCATCGGTGCGGGGGACTCGGCGTCCACGGCGAGGCGCACCTTCCACAGCGCCTCGGGGGAGCCGTCGACCACGTAGTCACCAGCATCCGCGTCGAGCAACCGGGCCCGCGGTGCCGGCACGGCGGGCGGCAGGGTGAACAGGGCCTCCCGTGCCTCCTTGCGTGCCTTCTCCCGCAGCTGCCACCACCCCGTCGTGGCTCCACCCGTGGCGAGCACGGCGCCGCCGACGGCGAGGCCGGTGAGCAGGCGGCGCCGCGGCACGCCGTCCGTGGTGCTCACCGGTGCGGTGAGCTGACGGATCCGGCGCTCGCGTGCCTTGATCTCCTCCCCCACCGGACCACGGGCCCACACGCGCGCCGCGTTCCTCGGCGCGGTGAACGCCGTCGCGATCTGGCCGGCGGTGGGCCGTACGGCCTCGTCCTTGGCCAGGCAGGGAGCGATGAGGGTGTGCAGTTGCGGGGACAGGCCGTGCCAGAGCGGCTCGCCGTGGACGACCTCGTACTGCACCGCGGCCACGTGGCCGCCCTCGAACGCGCGTTGCCCGGTCGCCGCGTAGACGAGGACGGCACCCAGGGAGAAGACGTCCGCCGCGGGCGTCACCCGGCGGCCCAGAACCTGCTCGGGTGCGCCGTACCCCGGCGTGACCGGGATCTGCCCGGTGGTGGTGAGCGTCAGCCCGTGCTCGGGCCGCGCGATGCCGAAGTCGATGACACGCGGTCCGGTCGCGGTCAGCACGATGTTCTGCGGCTTGAGGTCGCGGTGGACGAATCCGGCGGTGTGGATGTCCGTCAGGGTGCGAGCGACCGATGCCGCCAGGGCGTGCACTCTCGTCTCGTCGAGGGGTCCGTGCTGATCGACCGCTTCGTCCAGCGTGGGCCCGGCCAGGAACTCCGTGGCGATCCAGGGGCGTCCGCCCTCGGTCTGCGCCCCCAGCACTGCCGCCACGCCGGGGCTGCGGACCGCCCGCGCGGCCAGTGCCTCACGGACGAAGCGCTGCGAGAGGTTGTGGTCGTGGGCGAGTTCCGGGCGGAGCACCTTCACCGCGGCGACCGTCCCGGTCCGGTCCTGGCCGGCGTACACCTTGCCCATGCCGCCCTCGCCCAGCACGCCGAGCAGGCGGTACGGCCCGAGACGAACGGGGTCGCCGGTGCCCAGGGGTTTCATCGCTGATCGCCTTCTGTCTGGATCGTGGGTCGTTCGGTCCGGTGGCCGCTCATTCCAGGGGGAAGGCCGCGAGGAACCTGCCGCCGAGGGCGAGGGTCACCTCGGCCTTCTCGTGGGCGACGAAGCGGTCACCGGTGGTCCGGTAGGAGCGGGTGGGCGTACGGGTCGAGAGATCGACGGCCCAGAGGCGTGAGGAACGCCTGCGGTAGACGTGGCCGGTCCCGATGACGGGGGCGTCCGTGAGGTCCGTCTTCGCTCCCTCGCCGCCCTTCTCCTGCCACCGGACCCGCCCGCTGCCCGCATCCACCGCGACAAGGCCGATGCCCTTCTCGACGGCGTACACCACACCGTCCTTGACGGCCGGCGGGCCGTAGGTACGTCCGGGGCGTTCCGTCGAGGAGTCCCACACCTGGCTGCCGTCGCTCAGCCGCAAGGCCTCCAGAGGGCCCGTGCCGATGTAGAGATGGCGGTCGTCGGCCGCGAGCGGCAGCCGCAGACGGTTCGGTGAACGGCCGTCGAGCGGCTTCTCCCAGCGGACGGCGCCGGTGCGGGTGTCGCGTGCGACCACCCGGACCTTGCCGTCGTTCGTCTCCTGGAGCGCCACCAGATGGCGGCCCGATACACGGGCGGCGACGAAGAGCAGGCGGTCCGCGCCGTCGCTCCGGCCGGGCAGCGGCTGGGTCCACAGTCGCCGGCCGGTGCCGAGCTCGACGGCGAACAGGGACCAGGTCTGGGAGGCGACCCAGTACGTGTCGTACTTTCCCCGGCCCGCCGCCACATAGGCGACACCGTCCGCGGTGCACAGGATCTGGTTGTAGGTGATGACACCGTTGACGTCGGTGAACTCGGCGAACGGTTCCGCCACCGTGCCGGAGGCGAGGTCGACGGACGCGAGGAGCAGCGGGAATCCCCCGGGCTTGCCCAGGTTGCCCTCGGAACCCTCCGGCGCGACGACCTGGATCAGCCGCTCGCCGTCGGTCGCCACCTGCCACGTCGGCTCCAGCCGGTCCGACGCCCACCGGATCTCCCCGCCGGCGGCGGCCAGACCGGCCAGGCCCTGACCCGCCCTCACCACCACCAGGTCCCCCACGGCGAGGGGCCGGGCGGGATACAGGTCGTCCTCGGGCGTGGCGACCTGTCGCTGCCAGATCGAGTCGAGGTCCTTGGTGGGCAGCACGCTGTTGCTCGGGCCGGCGACCGGTGGAGCCTGCTTTGGACCCGGTCGCCGGCTCCACGCCCACGCGCCCGCGCCCGCGGCCACCGCGCCGACGGCCAGTCCGCTTCCCGCCAGCAGCAGACGTCTGCGGGACACCACGGCGGCCGGCGGCGCCTCCTCGGCTTCCGCCCGGGGCGGGGCGGGCAGCCGCCGCGGGGTGATGTGCCAGACCTCGGTGGCCCGGCGGGCGATCTCCGCGAGCAGTGCGTCCGGCAGGTGATCGGCGAAATGCCCGGTGCCGTCGTGGAGCCGGGCGGCGAGGTCGGCGGTGGTGGGCCGCCGGAAGGGGTTCTTGTCGAGGCACTGCGCCAGGATCGGGACGAGCGCGGTGGGGACGCCGCTCAGATCCGGGTCGGCGTACCGGACCCGGTACAGCAGATCCTGGGTCTGCCCGTGGCCGAACGGTGCCCGTCCGGTCGCGGCGAAGACGAGGACTCCGGCGAGCGCGAAGACGTCCCCGGCCGCGTCGTGGTCCTGCCCGGTCGCCTGCTCGGGCGACATGAAGGCCGGAGTGCCGACCGCCGCGCCGAGCCGGGTGAGCCGGTCGTCACCGATGGCCCGCGCGATACCGAAGTCGATGAGCTTCGGGCCGTAGGCGGTGACGAGGATGTTGGACGGCTTGAGATCCCGGTGCACGACCTCCGAGGCGTGCAGCCGTCCGAGCGCCGCGCACAGCGCCGCCCCCAGCGCGCGCAGCGCCGCCTCGGGCAGCGGCCCGGCGGTGTCGACGGCCTCGTCCAGCGGCGGTCCGAGCACGTACTCGGTCGCCAGCCAGGGCGTGGGGGCGAGCGGATCGGCGTCCACGACCCGTGCGCCGAACTCCCCGCCGATGACGCGGGCGGCGTCGACCTCCAGCCGGAACCGGGTGCGGGCGGCCGGATCGGCGGCTGTTCCGGCGTGCATGGTCTTGAGCGCGACCGTACGCCCTCCGGCGGAGCGCGCCACGTAGACCGTCCCCATGCCGCCGCTGCCCAGCCGGGCGATGAGCCGGAAGGGGCCGAGGGTGGCGGGGTCGTCGTGGGTGAGGGGGAGCGGCATGGGTCTTCTTGTCGTCAGGGGTGGTGTCGGGAAGCGGCGGTGCCTGGTGCGGGCGGTTCGGTCTCCGCGGCCAGTACGGCTGCCGACTGGTGCGCGAGGGCGGCGACGATCCGTGCGGGCAGCCAGCCGGGGCCGAGGAGTGACTCGGCGCGGGTGGCGGGCTCCTGACCGGTCGGGGAGGGTGTCCCCGGGCTCGCCAGTTCCTCGGCGATCTCGGCGAGCTGGGGGCGGTGGGCGGGGTCCCGCGCCAGGCAGCGGGGCACGAGCGAGCGCAACGACGGGGGTAGTTCGCCGCGTTCGGGTGCCGTGTATCCGGTGGCGGCGTAGGCGAGCGTGGCCCCGAGGGCGTACACGTCACCCAGTGGCCGCGGCCGGCCGCCGGCCGCCTGCTCGGGCGGAAGGCTGCCGGGGTCGAGGCCGGGAGCGTCATGGCGCGGGGCGCCCTCGGGGGCAGCGGCCCGTACCGCGCCGTAGCAGGTGAGCCGCGGGCCGTCCGCGGTGAGCAGCACGGCGGCGGGACAGAGTCCGGCGTGGGACAACTGCTGGCCGTGCAGAACGGCCAGGGTTTCCGCCAGGGCGACACCGAGGGCTCGTACCGTGTGCTCGGGCAGCGGGCCTCCGTGGACGGCGAGCGCGGTGGGGAGCGAAAGGGCGGGCACATACGGCCGGGCGTGCCAGGGCCGGTCACCGGGCGGGGCGAGTTCGGTGGCCGGGGAGGACCAGGGGCCGAGCAGATAGCGGGAGGCCTCGGCCTCGGCCATGAACCGCCGCGCGTCCACGGCCGGCAGTGGGGTGCTGAGCAGGACGGTGCGGTCACCGTCCGGCCCGCGGGCGATGAACCGGTGCTCGGGGACGGCCGTGCCCGGTCCGGTGTGCTTGTCGTCGAGCCGGGTGATGACCGTGTACGGCCCGATCTGCCGCGTCCTGGGACGGTGCCCGGCAGCCTGGGCGGGCGTGCTCACGTCTCCGTCTCCCTCCTTTCCCGCCCGCTCGCTCGTCACCGGGAGCGCCGCAGCCGCACGACCGCCGTGCCGGTGAGGGCGAGGCCGAGCACGGTGGCCGCGGCGGACAGGGAGAGCAAGAGGGGGTGGTAGTGGTTGCGGGGCGGGGCCGTGGCGGAGACGGTGTCCGAGTCCTCCACCGAGGACTGCTCCGCGTCGTCGGCCGGGGTGGGCGAGGGCGTCGCCGCGGACTCCGCCAGCAGGTTCCCGCCGTTCTCCTTGACGAGCGGATCGACGTCGGCGGGGCCGGGGTCGTAATCGGCGTCAGCCAGGACCTTGCGGGGGCGGATCAGCCCGTAGCCCGCATAGCGGCTCGGGGTGTCCTTGGGCCAGGAACGACTGGCTGTGTCGATCAGCGAGCGGGTGACCTGGTTCACCGACCAGTCGGGGTGGGCGGACCAGATCAGCGCTGCCGCCGCCGAGACGAGGGCGGCGGCCGGCCGGGTGTCGGGACCGCCGACGCAGTAGGAGCGGAAGGTCGCGTCGCACCAACGCGGGATCTTCTCGCCCGGCGCCCCGAGATCGACGTCGTCCCCGCCGGCGGCGTTCTTCGACACCGTGCCGGAGGAGTCGATGGACGTCACCCCCAGCACATACGGGTTCCTGGCCGGAAAGGCGATGGCACGCTCCTGCCGGACTCCGTTGCCTACGGAGGCGATCAGCAGCTTGCCTTTCGACGCCGCGTAGTCGATGGCCGCCTGGTCGTTGCCCGTGAACCACTCCCAGCTGACCGAGAGGTTGATGATCCTGGCGTCGGTGTCGGCCGCCGCCGTGATCGCCTCCGCCAGGTCGGGTGTCTTCCGCCGCTCCTCGTCGTCGGCGCGCAGCTCGTCCAGCTCGATGCGATACGGGACGATCTTGGCGCCCGGCGCGAGGCCCTTGAGCCCACCGCCCGCGCCCGTACCCGCGATCAGCTCGGCCATGGTGGTCCCGTTGCCGGTGTAGTCGTCGGTGACGCGGTAACCGACGGCATCGGGAACCTCGTCAACGAGGACCTGCCCCTTCAGCGCGGGTGTGCCGGCGTTGACGCCGCTGTCGATGACGGCGACCTTGACGCCCTTCCCCGTGCTGGTCTTCCACATCCGCTCGGCCTGCATCGGCCCCAGATACCACTGTTGCGCCTGGGCGTCGGCCGCGGCGGCGCTCCGGGTGAGTCCCGTGGCGGTGACCGTGGCCATGGCGACCAGGGCTCCCACGAGCGCGCCGGCAACTCGCGGACGCCGACTCCCGGGTGACTTCATGGTGGTGCTCGCCCCGCTCCCCCGCACGACAGCAGGGTGGGCGCCTCCCGCGCGCGCCCACCCCGCTGATCCGTTCTCCGGCCGTGTCTACACGAAGTAGCTGGCGGCCTTCTTGTCGCCTTCCATGTACGTACCACCGGACTGGGCGACGACGTGGCCGATGCCCATCAGGGCCTGGTGGATGTCGTTGGCTTCCTTGTCCCAGCGGGCCAGCTTGCCCTCGAAGCTGCCGGCAGCCTCACCCGCCCAGTACTGCTTGCTGTTCTCGACCATCTTGCGAAGCTCCTGCAGGTCCTGCTCGAGAGTCTTCGCCTCGTTGCCGATGGTGGTCGCCGCGGAGTCCAGCGCGTCATAAGAGACGGAAAGCCCGTCACCGTTGTGGCCCATGCCTGCCTACCTTGTCTCGCTCGTGTGCGGAGTGATGTGCGGTGAGTTTCCCGCTCGAGGGTTCCTGAAGAGACGGGGGCTCGACTCAGGACATCGAGCTGAAAGGAGACACCGTGGGAGCGCCGTCCTGGAGGTTGATCCGGTTGACCGCCGCGCGGACCTCGTCTTCCTTGGTGTCCTTGATGTCGCGCGTCTTGGTCATGGCCTCCATGACCTCACCGAGGATGTTGCCGATCCTCTGCAGCGACTGGTTGATCTCGTACTGCTTCTTGTCGAACTCGCTACGGCCGATACCCTGCCAGTTGCCGCCCTCGAGGCTGTCGATGACGCCCTGCAGGTTGTGCACCCGCTTGCGGATGTTCTCGTACTTCTCGTACATCTGCTTCTGCAGCTTGATTACTGCTGCATCTTCAAGCTTCTGGTCCATAGCCATGGCCAGCCTTCCTTTCGTCTGTCTGTCTTCCGGTCGATTGGTTCAGATGGCGGGGCCGCACCCGGTGGTGCGGGCCCGCGTGGCCACTCGGCAAGGACCGCTGGTCACATCACCTGGCGCGCCGGGCCCGCAGGACGGCGGCGCCGGCGCCACCGATGACGAGCACCGCGGCGGCGGCTCCCAGCACGATCCACAGGGTGTTGTCGTCACCGGCGTCTGCTGCGGCCGCTTCCGCGTCCGATCCTGCCGCCGATGTGCCGCCGGTTGAACCCTTTCCGGGGGCCTGTGACGCGCCTGATGCAGAAGTGGAGGGATCGGACGAGGAGTTGCCCGCGTTGTCGGCATTGCCGCTGTCGCTGCCGTCGCTCGCGTCCCGCGCGCCCGCCTTGGCCAGCACATCGCCCCCGTTGATCTTCGCCAGCGGGTCGACGTCCGGGGGGCCGGGATCGTAGCTGGGGTTCTCCAGGACGACTCGGGGACGGATGAATCCGTAGCCCGCGGTCTTGCTCGGCTTGTCCTTGGGCCAGCCGCGCCCGGCGGTGTCGAGCAGGGCTCGGGTGACCTGGTTGACGGTCCAGTCGGGGTGGGCGGACCAGATCAGGGCTGCCGCTGCCGAGACGAGGGCCGTGGCCTGACTGGTTCCTTGGGCCTGACAGTACGACCGGAAGGTCTCGTCACACCACGCCGGGAGGCCCTCGCCGGGCGCCACGAGGTCGGTGTAACCGTCGGATGACTCCTTCGAGAACTTCGCCACCTTGTAATTGGAGTCGGTCGCACCGACACCCAGCACATAGGGATGCATCACCGTCACGCTGGGGGCACCATCGTTGCCTACGGATGCGACAAGCAACTTGCCCTTGGAGGCGGCGTATTTGATGGCGGCCTCGCTCTCAGCGGACGACATGCCCCCGAAGGACATGTTGATGATCTTGGCGTCGCTGTCAGCCGCGGCTTTGAGCGCCACCTCGGGCGGGGTCTCCTTGTCGGCTTCCTCCCCCACGATTTCCCACAGCATTCGCACTCGGTACGGTACGACCTTGGCTCCCGGCGCCAACCCCTTGATGCCGCCGTCCGCTCCCGTGCCGACGATCAGCTCAGCCATGGTCGTTCCGTGGCCGAGATAGTCATCAGTAGCCCCGTAAGCGACCGATTTGGGGACTTCGTCAGCCAGAACCTGTCCCTTCAATGAGGGAGTGTTCGGGTTCACCCCGGAGTCGAGGACAGCAATCTTGACCCCCTCGCCCTTGGTGACCTTCCACATCTGCTCGACCTGCATCGGCCCCAGATACCACTGCATCGACTGGGCGTCAGCCGCCGAGGCGTTCGGGGCCAGCCCCACACTCACGGCAGCCAGGGCGCCGACGACCGCACCCGCGGCACGCACTCTCCGACCGCACCATGTCCCGAGGAGCGTCCCTGACTTCATGGCGTTGTTAGTCCTCGCTAGCGCTCAGTTGGTGACCGGCGGCACGTCGCGCCGGGGCTTGTCGGGCACCCGGGTCTCCGGGTCTTCGGCCACGTGATCGGCACGCGGTGTTCCCTGCGTGTCTCTGTCGTCGTCGGGCTTGCCGTTGTCGTCGCTCCGGCGGGCAAGGCCTGCGCCTCCTCGCGTCATGCCGTTCCGCTCGGCCTGAACGGCGGAGTTACGGCCGACGGGGCTGCCGGTCACGGGGCTGCCGGTCCCAGGCTTCGCCGCTCCTGTGACGCCGCCACGAGAGGCGCCGACCGCGCCCGCGCCGGGCCGTGCTCCTGCCGGGGGAGCTCCGATGACACCATGCTGTCCGACACCGGTCGACGGCCGGGGAGTGGCCGTCGGGCCAGTACCGATCACCGTGCCACGAGGAATCCTCGGCCCGCCGTTGGCGGCCGCGCCGCCGGTGGTCGTGGGCCGCCCCCCGACTACGCCGTTGGCGCGGCCGGCACCTGTGGCCGGCCCGGCACTCGCCCGCGCTCCTGGCGTGCCGCTGGTGCGCGGGGTGCCTCCGGACACACCCGCCTGTCCCATTGGGAACGGCTTCGAACCGGAGCCGGTTCCCCTGGCAGGCGCCTGCCCTGTCGGGGTGGCACGCCCCATCTGCTGGGCGGCGCCGGGACCCGCCGTACGGCCCATCTGCTGCGCGGTGCCCGGACCCGTGGCCCGCCCCATTGGCTGCGCGGCCCCTGGACCCGTGGCCCGACCCATCTGCTGCGCGGCCCCTGGGCCCGTCGCGCGGCCGGTGACGGGGTTAACCTGGCCGGGCTGGGTACGCCCCTGCGCGGTGGCCGGGGTACGCAGGCCGTTCGTGCCACTCGGCGTCCTGCCGGTGGCCCTGCCGGTGACCGAGGGCACGTACGGCTCGAACGTGCCCGGCTGGCCCGCGGGCGGGGTACCGGTGACCGGCGGAGTGTGCCCCGTTGCCGGTGTCGTGGTCGTGGGCGGCAGCGTGCCGACGCTGTCGATGTTCGTGCCGACAGCGTCGTCGGGAAGCGTGACCGCCGGCCTGCCGACGGCCGAGGGGGCCAGTGTGCCAATGGACTCGCTCACGTCGGAGCGGCCTTGCGCCTCCGCCGGAGCGTGATACTCGGCGGCGCTCCCCCCTCGAGGCGCACCGGACACGGCTGCTCCTGCAGCCGCGCCTGCGCCCCCAGCCGTGGGTGGCACCCCGGCATTTGGCACGTCCCCGAACGTCGGCGGCTTCTCCTGCAACGCCGCCAGCTGCTGGCTGGACACCGCGTAGTACGACGCCAGCCTGTTCATCTGGTTGATCGCCTCTTGGCGGTCCTTCTCCACCTTGACGGCGGCGTCGTAGTCGTCCTTCTTCGCGGCCTTCTCGGCGTCGGTGAAGTTCTCCGGCCGCTTGAGGTTCCTGGGGTCACGAGCGGGCATGGCCTTGCGCACCGATGCCAGCCCCATCGCGGCGGCGACGAGCTGGTCACCCGCCTTCCCCGCGAACTCGCTCAGTTCGTTCGAACCCTTGACGAGCGACTCACCCCATTTACGGAAGGCCTCACCGGCCTCACCGACCCAGGGAACCGCTTTCATATCGCTGTCCAGCGTTTTGGCAGCGTCCGCGATAGCCCTCCGCGCGTCCAGCAGCGCGTTGCCGGACGTCTCCAGGTCCTCGGGGTTCGTCTGCTCTACCAGGTCGATCATCTCGTTGAGGTCGAGATTCTTCGCCGCGAAGTCCGTGCTGTTGAAGACGGCCTTGCCCGGGGCGGTGGAACCGACCACCGCCCGGACAGGATCGATCACCAGCCGGGGCAACAACCCCTGGCCGCCCGAGTGCTCGACAGTCCGGGCGAGGTCGGCGAAGGAGTTCTGATTGCGGGCGCGCTCCAGGTCCGCCTCGCGCTGCTCGTCAGTCATTCGTCAGGCCCCCATCCCGGAGTCGTCCTTGCCGGTGTACTGGCCACTCGCGTTCTGCCGGATTTCCTTGATCTCCGCCTGAATCTCATAGAACCGCCGACGCACGTCATCTTCGAGCGCCGTGTAGCCATGGGCCGCGCCCTTGACCGCGATGCCGATCGCCTCAATGTGCATGTGCAGCGTCTTGGACAAGGTCGTGAGCTGCTCGTGGACGCTGTTGTACTGGGTGTACAGACTGTGGGCTTCAGGGAAGACGCCGGCTCCACCATTGCTCAGAGAGGAGGCGCTGATGGTCTGTGCGCTCACCCTCTTCGGGTTGCCCGCCGATCCTTCGAGCCTCTGGAGAACCTCATCGACCTGAGAGACGAACTTCTTGAGCGCTTCATTGCTGGCCTCCAGGTCCGCCTTCCTGGCCGCCGACGCGCCCCCCACCATGTCCGCTGGCAGCACGACGCTCCTCCCCGTTTCCCCGTGACCTTCATCGGCCCCGATCAGATCCGGGCCGACCACTCGCTCGCCGTACGATCGCAAAGCGAGCTGCGCCAGACAACGCTTTTACCACTGTAGTCAACCTGCGCAACGGCTCCAACCGTGGTGTGTCGCAACTCAGTTACGAGACTCGTGTACGCCCCACCGTTTGACCGATTTGCCGCTTTGCGGAGACGCCGGGCACCCCGCCGCGAGGCCCCGTTTGCGATCTTCGCAACACCTCCACAGGCCGGTGGGACGATGTTCGCGAACCTGCACGCCAGGCAATCAACGCACAAAAGACCTGCCCCCCTCCTCCGCCGTACCCCGTTGCTAGGTTGGGCTTCAACTACAGCATCGGAACCAGGGCATCCACCTGACGCGAAGCTCCGGCAGTCGAGCAGTACGGGGAAAGGGTTCATCCATGGCATGGGACGAGTGGGAGCAACTCAAGAGTCAGGCTGCCGAGCGGCAGTCCACGCAGATGCAGTTGAACCAGCTCGACCCCGGTGACGGGTCGCCGGGCACGGCCGGGGGGCCGAGCAAGTACGGCGATCTGAAGGTCCCGAACACCTCGCTGACGAAGATCAGCAAGTCGGCGCACACCCTCTACAACGCGCTGTGGGACAAGGCGCGCGTCGCCGTCCCGAGCAGCGACTCGGCCGCCAGCGATTTGTCGAAGCAGGGCTTCGCGCTCGGGGCCGGGCTGCAGCATGTGTCGAACCGGTGGGAAGAGCAGCTCAAGTCCCTGATGGACGCCTGCGCGCAGATCACCAACCATCTGCAGGTCACCAAGAAGATCCACGCCGGCGACGAGAACTTCATCGTGCGCCAGATGAGCAGCATCGACACCTTGGACGCCGGCTTCGACGAGCGGGTCGGGCAGCCCGGCGAGAAGAATCCCGTCTACGGAGAGAAGAAGGACGAAGAGAAGAAGGACGAGTAGCGGCGGACCGGCATCCACTTCACCGAGTCGTTCTCACTCATCCACTGCTCGACCGCTCGACAACTTCTGGGGATTTAAGGCCGATGGATCTCGAAACTCTGCGCGACGCCAACTTCAAGCTGCTCGATGACGCCGTCAAGGACTGGTCGACGCTGGTAAAGCACTTGGAAACGCTGAAGAAGGACGCCGAGGACGAACTGCACCAGGCCGCGAACAAGGCGGACTGGGCCGGCGTGAACGCTCAGGTGACGAAGGAGTTCATCGGCAAGACGGCCGGTGAGTTCAGCGACGCGCACACGCAGGCCACGACCATCCACAAGATCCTCGAAGACACTCGGGGTGAGCTGAAGGGTTATCACCAGCAGCTCATCGACGCCATTGAGGGCGGCCGGAAGAACAACCTGACCGTCATCGGCTACGAGGGCGGCTTCACCGTCACCACCAACGTGCCGCCGGAGGCCCGGGCGGCGCAGGACAAGGACAAGCAGTCCGAGATCACCGCGCTCCGCGACCAGCTCCAGAAGATCCTGAACAAGGCCACCGAGAGCGACAACTCGGCCAAGACCGTCCTCCAAGCCATCGCCGATCAGAGCAAGCTCGGATTCTCCGACGCTTCGTACAAGGACCGGGACAGCGCTGCCGAGGCCATCAAGCAGGCCGACGAGATGGCGAAGCTGGCGAGGAAGGACCCCAAGGACCTCACGCCCGAGGAGTTCGACCGGCTACTCAACGGGCTCAACAAGTACGGCAACGACGACCTGTTCGCCGAGAGGTTCACCACGACGCTCGGACCGCAGAAGACGCTGGAATTCTGGACCGGCGTCAACGACCCACACCGGGGCAACTACGAGCTCGGGCAGCAGCGGCTGGAGAAGTTCGACGATCTGCAGCGCGGCCTCGGCACCACGCTCGCCAATGCCACGCAGAGCGACTCGGTCGCGATGACCGAGTGGAAGCGCACGATGATCGACATCGGCGACAAGCCGATCTACGGCAACAACGGCGGCGGCCCCATGGGCTTCCAGGTCATGAGCAACCTGATGCGGACCGGGGACTACGACGACCAGTTCCTGAAGGACTACGGCAACAAGCTCATGGCCACCGAGCGCAAGCTCACCGGCAACGGCGAGCACGCGAACATGGCGTGGCAGCACATGGGCATGGACCCGTGGCTGAACCGCATCGGCGAGGACAGCGGCTCCGACCCGCTCACCGGCTATCTGAAGGGCCTCTCCAACAGCCCGGACGCGGCGACCGACTTCTTCAACCAGGAGTTCATCAACAAGGACGACGAGGACAACCCCTTCGAGCGGGACACGGACGGCGACGAGAAGAAGGGCAAGGTCACCCTCTCCAACTTTCAGTACCTCTTCGAGGAGCGGGAGTGGCCGCAGGAGACCAACCTCAAGGGCGACGAGCTCCGCACGGGCGAGAACAACCTCGCCCTCGCGCTGGAGGCGGCCACCACGGGCCACCCCGCAGGCGAGATTCCGACCATCGACACGCCGGCGCACACCTCCGAGCAGTCCAGGCTCATGGAGAGCCTGGTCGCCTCGATCGCGGACGATCCGGAACGGCTCACCGGCCGGGGATTCATGACCGACAGCGTCGGACAGATCACTTCGGAGTACCTGCCCGACATCAACCGCTCCATGACCGATGTCGTGCGGGATCCGGACTCGGAGAAGTGGCGGGAGGTGGAGAAGCTGTACCCGGTCGCCGGCTCGGAAGCCAAGCTGGATCACACGTCCGTGAGCAAGCTGCTCTTCGCCGTCGGCCAGAACCCGGAAGGCTACGCCGCCGTCGAGGTCGGTCAGAAGGCATACATGGGCAAGCTGATGGACTACCACCTGAACCCGGACCTGCCGGAGTCCCAGCGCCTCTCCGAGGACGAGGAGCTCGTCATCCGGCAGATCGCGGGCCGGTCGGGCGAGGTCTCGGGCACTCTCGCGCTGGGCGCGCAGGAGTACATCGGCAAGGAGGCCTCGGACAAGGACAAGGAATACGAGCACGCCGTCGCGCAGAAGAAGAACATCATCTCCGGCACGGTCGGCACCGTGGTAGGAGTCGGTACCTCCTTCGTCGCGACGCCCTGGGTCGGGGCGGCGGTCGGCGGCACCGCCGGAACCGTCACCAGCACCGTCCTGGAATCGGTGTTCAAGGACGCCGAGGGTCACGCCATGGACCAGGCACAGCAGACCGGTGGTCAGTACTGGCAGGAGGGCCTGATGAGGAACCTGACCATCACGGAGGACGCCGCCCGGACCGCCGCGGACAAGTACCACACGGTCGACACCGGCGACGCCGGTATCACCGCCCGTGAGGCGGCACGCCAGGGTTACCTCAACGCACGCGCCATCGTGGACGGACAGGCGCCCGGTAGCATCGCGGCCTTCTGATCGTCCGAGCCCGACGAAGGGGATCTTGTGAGTGCTGTTCGCCCTAGGCCTTCGCGACAGCGAGGCATGGTTGTCGTCCCGGCGATCGCTGTCCTTGTCGCCGCGCTCTCCGGGTGTGACAGCGACGAGTCCGAACGCGACTACGCGGTCCCGCAGGACCTGTGCGGAGTCGCTGTCGACGCCGGTGATCTCGGGCCGTTCCTCCCGGACGGCAAGGAGATCACCGTCCGGGACAAGTCCGGCGGGGGGACGAAGGTGTGCGAGGTCGTCGTGGACGACAAGCTCGCCCTGAGGGCCACGCAGGCATGGGTGGAGGAAGGGAAGACCGCCGCCTACTTCGCCTCCAGCCAGTCACTCGAAGCCCCTGAGCACTCGGCAGAGGACGAGCGGTTCCGGTACTCGGGGAACGAGGCCTTCGGTAAGACCGAAGGATGCGTCGACACCGAGCAGCGCCAGGAGCTGTACACGGCGGTTCAGGCACAGAGCTCCGAACACAAGGACGCCGACGCGATGAAGCGCCTCATCACGGCGTACACGGACGAGGTCGAGGCCTCCCCGTCCTGCAAGGCCGGGGGGAAGGCGTGAACGGCTCCGCCCGTCGGCTCAGCCGGCATTCCCTCGCCCTGTGCGCCTGTGTCGCCCTCGTCGCCGGCTGCGGCGACAGCGCACAGGAGACGTCGCCTCTCGACGCCCGGCAGACGAAGGCCGTCCTTCCCAACGCCGAGGCCCTGCCCGGGTGGAAGGTCGGTCTCGAGCCCGTCGCCTATCCGCTGAAGAAGGCGAAGGAAATGGGAGTGGCCCGTTGTTACCAGGGGGGCCGAGGAGTGCGCGAAGATCCAGTTCGCCGGGGTGTCGGAGGCCCACGGCAGCGGGAAGCCCAGTCTGGGCTTCGTGTTGATGACGTATGAGGACTCGGTCGCCGCGGAAGGCGTACGAGCCCGTGTGGAAGTCATGGAGCGAGCGCAGCATCGAGCGCCGCGAGCTGAGCCTCGGGGACATCGGGGACGAGAGCGATGCCGTCACGGGCTTGAGCGCTTCCTATGAGGCCGGGGCGAAGACCCTTTTCGCTCAGGTGCGGGTCGGCAGCGTCATCATGCTGACCCTGGGCGAGGCCGGGGCGGATATCGAACTTCAGAACTGGGTCAAGAAGTGCGCGGTCGTCTTCGCGGAGCGGGCGGAACAGGCGCAGCAGGGCGAGACACCTTACGCGACGCTCGATGACGTCGCCTGAAGAATCACATAGAACGCCTCACACAGGCCGTGGGCTCGGAGACCCCGTCCCCGCGCCCGCGGAACATCAGCGCGCCGTCCGCCCCGCCCTCGTGCGCATCAGTCGGACAGGGCCATGACCTGGACGTTCGCATAGACGACAAGCCCGGCCATGACGAGGAGGGTGATCCGGGCGACGACAAAGGCGGAGTCCGGGATATCCGGTGCCGAGGGGTTCAGGTTCGAGCGCCAAGTGCGTACCCGGTCCGCTTTGATGCAGGCCATGAGCACGCACACACCCGCGAGTACAAAGCCGAAAGCTGTCATGGTCGTCACACTCACAATCCAGGAACCGTCATAGGTGCCCGCCTGCCCGCACCCGCCGGCGCCTCGCGTCCCGTACCGCCACCGCCGTCCCGCTGAGCCCCGCCACCAGCACCAGGCCGCCGACCACCACATACGTCCCCAGGCGGGTGTTGCGTTCCTCCGGGGTCTCGCCGAAGTGGACGGGGGCCACCGACGGGGCCTCTACGCCGACCAGGTTCTCGGCCGGGCGGGGGGACTCGACCGGGTTGTGGGGGTCGACGTCCGTGAGGGCCTTGACCGGGTCGACGACGCCCCAGCCGACGAGGCGGTCGTGGCCGGGGATGGTGCGTTCCGCGGTCTGTTCGATCTGGGCGACGATCTGTTGGGCCGTCCACTTGGGGTACTTGGCCTTCAGCAGGGCGGCGACGCCGGCGACGTAGGGGGCGGAGAAGCTGGTGCCGTTGTCGGAGCAGTGGCCGTTGCCGGGGACGGTGGAGATCATGTCGACGCCGGGGGCGGCCACGCCGACGAAATCGCCGGACTGGGAGAACGGGGCGCGTTCGTTGTTGCGGTCGGAGGCGGCGACCGCGAGGACGCCCTCGTAGGACGCCGGGTACGTCACCTTGACGTTGCCGCCGAGGCCGTCGTTGCCGGCCGAGGCGACGACCACGACCTGTTCGGCGAGGGCGTAGTCCACGGCCTGCTTCAGGCGCTGGTCGGGTTCGACCGCGTTGGCCGTGTCCTGGGAGATATTGATGACGTCGGCGCCCGCGTTCACCGCGTAGCGGATGGCGTCGGCGAGGGTGCGTGCCGTGCCGTTGCCCTCGGCGTCGTTCTGCTTGACAGGGATGATCGTGGCCTCGGGGGCCAGGCCCACGAAACCGGTTCCCTTGGCGGGGCGGGCGGCGATGATGCCGGCCACGCGGGTGCCGTGGCCGACGGTGTCGGTGGTGCCGCTGGCGTTCCCGCGCTCGATCTCCTCGCCCTTGCTGTTCTTCGGGGGGAGGAAGTTCTTGCCCTTGGAGACGTCGACCGCCGCGGACAGCTGGGGGTTCTTGACGTCCACGCCCGTGTCGATGACGGCGACGCGGACGCCCTTGCCCTTCGACTGGGCCCACAGTTCGTCGAGGTTGACGCGTTGCAGTGCCCAGGGGCGGCCCTCGTACTTCTTCGAGGGGAAGGTGCACTGGCCGCTGTCGTCCGCCCTGGCCTGGGCGGCTGGCAGGGCGAGCGGGGTCGTCGCCGCGAGGGCCGCGGTGGCGAGCAGGACCGGCAAGGCCGGCAGGGCCGGCAGCGACGGGCGGCGGCGCGCGGGGCGCGTCCGGCGTGATGTCGTCAGCATGAGCCCTCCCTACGAGCCCTGCGGCTGGCGTGCGGCCGCCTCCGACAGGCGGGGTCCGGTGGGCAGGAACGTCGACCACGCCGCGGGGATCGGGGTGGGGTCGACCTTCTCGTAGCCGAGCCGGGTCTGGGCGATCTTCGCTTCGGCCAGCTGCTGCTTGCGCTGTTCCTTGGAGGTGCCGATGCCCTTGTCGTCGGTGGCGCTGTCGCTGTTGGACTGGAGGGCGTAGCGCAGACCGGTGTCGGTGACCAGGAAGACGCTGCCCGCGGTGGTCTCCTGCCCCTGGAACTGGCGGTAGAGCTGCCCGGAGCCCGGCGTGACGTACGCGCTGGAGGAGCCGGTGGGCAGCTGCGCGGGGAAGTCGGTGCCGACCCAGGTGGACAGGGTCGTCGTGCCGTTGCCGGCGTTCACCGAGCGCAGGACGTTGCAGAGGGTGTTGCGGCCGGTGGTGGCGCTGGTGCCGTTGTTGACCGTCTTCGGCTTGTACGCCGGCCACTTGCGGTCGCCGAGGAAGGTGGTGCTGTCGACGACGGCACCGGGACTGACCTGCTGGGCCTCGCCGGTCTGGCCGACGGCGACCAGGTCGCCGCTGTTGAGCAGGAGCGTGGCGGTGAACTCGCTGATCCGGGCGACCTCGCCGGGCAGCACGACGTAGTACTGCATGCGCGTGCCGTCGTACGCCTTGATGACCATGCCGACCTTGTCGTACCGGCCGAGGCTGTCGGAGGCGTTCGCCGGGGCGCCGGGGTCGCCCTCGATGGTCGGGATGGTCAGCGGGTCGCCCTTGTGAAGGGTGTCGAGCCAGTCCTGGGAGACGCGCTGCGGGGCGCGGCCCTGGGTGTCGAGGGCCTTGAGGAGTTCCTTGTCGTCGGGATTCGCGAGCGGGTAGGCCCAGCCGCGCGAGTCGACGACGTACTGCGTCTTGCCGTCCGGGCCGACGACGTACATCAGGTCGCCGCCCGTCAGCTTGTTGCGGCCCTCGGTCTTCGGCCACTCCTTCTCGGCGAGGACGAACGCCGCCTTCTGGATGGCCCGGCCGCCGTCGCCGGGGCGCTCGCAGACGGCCCAGCGCTTGGCCTTCTCCGCCTCCGCGGCCGCGGGCAGGCGGTCGGGGGCGTAGGGGATGCCGATGGTGGCGCCGTGCGGGGGCTTGCCGCTGTCGAGGACCTTCTCGTCGACCGTGATGATGCTGTTCTTGTCGGGGTCGAGGAGCAGCTTGGCGGAGGCCATGTTGAGCACCGGGTGCAGCTGCTTCTTGCCCTTGGTCTTCAGGACGACGTACCGCGTCGTCGAGTCGCTGGCGACGATGACGTGTTCGCCCGGGTTGTCCCAGCCCTTGGGCGCGGTCGGGCTGAACAGTCCGATGGCGCCGAACACCGCGAGGATCACCACGCCGACGACCGCGCCGGGCCACACCGCGCTGAGCGGCTTGGGCGCGTTCTCCTCCGAGCCCGACGGCGAGGGCCGCAGGAAGGACGCGAGTGTGCGCCGCTTCGCGAAGGTGTAGGCGTTGAGTTCATCGCGGCGTGATGCCATGTGTGTCCGCTCTCTCCCCGTTGCGGAGCCCTGGGGACGGTCACTGTGCCGTCGCCCGCCCGTGGTTGCCTCTGGTGCCTCGGTTGTCAGACCCGGCCCCTACTATGCCTGTTGCGTGGACGTGCGTGTGTCATGGGTAGGGCGCTCAGGACTCGCAGGAGCGTGTGGACAAGGGTTTTCGGGAGAGATTCGGGGGTTTTGGAGTGATGGCTTCCGCACCGCGGACCCGGTCGCGATCGCAATCGGGGTCACGATCGGGCCGAGTGGGCCGGTCGGGGCGTCCGGGCCGGCCGGACCCGTCGGGGAGTGCCGCCGGTCCGGCGGGGTCCCGCGGCCCGGCCGCGCCCACGGGCGCTGTCACGCCGCACCTCAAGGCGCGTTCGGGGCGCGGGGGTTCGTTCGCCGTGCAGCGGCTGGTGCTGCTGGAGCTGGCGGCCGCGCTCGTCGTCTGCGGCTGGCTGATCGGGACGTACGCGCTGATCCCGGCCGCCGTCGTCGCCGCGGTGCTCGTCGTGCTCGCGCTCGTACGGCGCCGGGGGCGCTCCCTGCCCGAGTGGCTGGCCGGTGTGCAGGCGCTGCGGGCGCGCCGGCGCAAGGCCGCGAACACGCCGGTGCCGCCGGGCACCGACTCCGGTCTCGCCCCCGCCGTCGAATGCGACCCGAGCCTGCGGACGTACAGCTACAGCCGGGGCAACGACCGTGACCGGCGCCCCGTGGGCATGGTCGGCGACGGCGGTTTCCTCACCGCGGTCCTCCAGGTGGAGGCCGACTTCGGCGCGCTGCGCGCCGAGCGCAGCCGCAGACCCCTCCCCCTCGCCCTGGTGCGGGACGCCCTCGACGTCGACGGAATCCGCCTGGAATCCGCACAGGTCGTGCTGCACACCCAGCCCGCGCCCGCGCCGCATCTGCCGCAGCAGTCGGTGGTCGTGACCAACTACACACAGCTCCAGGCGCAGACCGCCTCCCCGGCCGTCCGCATCATGTGGATCGCGCTGAAGCTGGACCCCGAGCTGTGCCCGGAGGCGGTGGCCGCGCGTGGCGGCGGACTCGTCGGCGCGCAGAAGTGCCTGGTGCGCTCGGCGGAGCATCTGGCCAGCCGGCTGACCGGCGCCGGGTTCCAGGTGAGCGTGCTCACCGAGGAGGAGGTGACGGCCGCCATCGCCACCTCCGCGTGCGCCAACCCGATGGTGACCGCGCAGGCGGGGCAGAGCGACGCGCCCCGGCGGCGGACGGAGGAGACCAGCCGCAGCTGGCGCTGCGACAACCGCCGGCACACGACGTACTGGGTGCGCCGCTGGCCCCCGCTCGGCGGCTCCGGCTCCGGACTGCCGCAGCTGGTCGCCCAGTTGACGGCCGTGCCCGCGCTGGCGACGACGCTCAGCCTGACGCTGACGCACGGCGGCCGCCAGCAGGTCGCCCTCACCGGGCACGTGCGGGTCACCGGGCGCAGCAGCACCGAACTGGCCGCGTCCCGCCGGGAGCTGGAGCGGGTGGCCCGGCAGGCGCGGACCGGTCTCGCCCGTCTCGACCGGGAACAGCTGCCCGGAGTCCTGGCCACCCTGCCGCTCGGAGGTGCCCGCTGATGGCCGCCATGACGTCCCCGTCCGCTCCGGCCCCCGCCGGCTTCCCCCGCACCCCCGTCCCCGGCGGCGACGGGGCCGGCGGAGGCGGCGGGCGCGGCGCCGGGCTCGCGCAGCGGCTGCGCACCGGTTTCGGGCTGCTCGGCCCCCGGCATCCGCGGCACACGCTGTCCGTCGAGGAGTTCGACGCGCTGACCCTGCCCATCGGTGACGACGGCGTCGTCGTCGGCGTCACCGCCGAGGGTCACCCCGCCGTCCTCGGCGTGAACCGGCCGACGCCCTACGACGTGCTGCTCATCGGCGGTCTGTGGACGGCGCAGGTGCTCGCGCTGCGCGCCGCGGCGACCGGTGCCCGGGTGGCCGTCGAGACCGGGCGCCCCCAGCACTGGGCGCAGGTGGTGCAGGCGGTGGGCGGCGGCCAGTCCGGGATGACCGTGCATGAGGTGGGCCGGGTCCCTCCGCTCGGCGCCTCGGCGGGCAGTCCGGTGCTGGTGATCCGGGACTGCGGTATGCGGCCTCCGCGCGGACGTGTGGTGTCGGCGCCCTGGCAGTCGGTGCTGACGCTGCTGCCCTATCTGAGCCCGGTGGCGCCCCGGTTGATGCGGCAGGCGCGGATCATCGGCGTGCAGCGGGTGTCGCCGGACGAGGCGGCCGAGATCGGGCGCGTCATCGGTCTGCCGCGCGCCGAGTACGAGCCGCTGCCGACCCTCGCCGACGGCGTCACCCTCTGGTGCACCGACGGCGACCGCCAGTACGTGGTCACGCAGCCCACGGACGCCGAGATCGGTCTGCTGGGCGTGGCCCGGCGGATGGACTGACGGCGAGCGCGGCGGCAGCGAGGAGCAGCGCGGCATGAAGGGCGGTGGCGGGGAGGGTGACGGGGAGGGTGACGGGGCGACGGGGAGCGCCGCCGGGAGCACGGCGAGGAGCGTGGCCGGGGGCACGGGGAGGAGGGGCCGCCGGGAGCACGGCGGGGAGGGGGACGGGGGACGACGGAGAGGGTGACGGGGGGACGACGGGGGCGGGCAAACGGTGGGGACGGCCGGCCGTGACCGATCGGCGCGGCCACCGATTCGCGGGCGACCGTGCGGCTTTGTTCCGGACGTGCATCGGGGGGCAGACGCGCCTGCCGTGCCCGGCCCTTTCTTGATTAGGCTGGGGCGGGGCACGAAGCGAGTACCCGGCACAGGGGGATGCGCGTTCCGGGGGTGACCCGGGGGGACAGCCCAAGAATCGAACGACAGCAATGGTCGCCCCAGCACGCTATGAGGGTGCTCGACCACACCAGGAGGAACTGTGAGCAGCGATCGGGACGGGATCCGCGGGGGCTGGGCGACGCCCGGCGATGACCAGCCCGACGCGGAGGCCGCCGTCGAGGCGACGGGTGAGTTCACCATCGACTACGCACCGCCTGCCTGGTACACGCAGAACGCGTCGGGGGGTTCCGACGGGGCGGGATTCCCGGCGACTTCGGGGACGGCCGGGACGGCCGGGGCTGCCGGGACGGCGGGGGCTGCAGGGACGGCGGGGCCTTCCGCCGCGGCCGTTCCGGGGCCCGCCGCTCCCCCGGTGCCGGCCGTCCCGCCCACGGCTCCGCCCGCGATGACTCCGCCTGTTCCGCCCGCCGCGCCCACGCCGCCCACCGCGCCCACCGCGGATGCTCCGTTCGCCCCGCCCGCCGCCGCTCCCGCCCCGCACATCGGTAACCCCGTGCCGCTGCCCAGGCTGCCCGAGGGCAGCGGGTTCGAGCCGCAGCAACCCGAGCCGCCGCAGGCGCAGTCCCAGCCGTACTCGCCGTCGCAGGGCGAGCAGCCGTCCGCCCAGCCGGCCTCGGACGAGGGCGGCACCGGCAATGGTGGTCTGGACAGCGGCGCCACGATGCGGTTCTCCGCGGCCGCGCTGAAGCGGGAGTTCGAGGAGCGGGCCGCGGCGGCCGAGAGCGAGACCGCGCGGGAGACCTCCGGCGAGGACGCGGGCACGGGCGCGCGGGACGGCGCGCACGACGCCGAGAGCGCCGGGGGTACCGACGGCGTCGCCGGCGAGTCCTCCACCGTCGACGGCGAGAACAAGCCCGGCGAGGACGCCGCGGACGACACCCGCGCGGTGCCCGGCGAGGCCGACGGCGACGAGCACGAGGGCACCGAGCCCTCGGAAACCGCCCCTTCGGAAACCGCCTCTTCCGCGACCGCCCCTTCCGCGACCGCCCCCTCGTCCGCCGAGCCGGAGGGTCCCGCCGCCACGGACACCGACGCCGAGGCCGCTCCCGCCCAGGACGCCGCCACCCCCGCGGGTGACACCGTCGCCGCCGACGCCCTCACGGACCCTCAGTCCGCGGAAGCCACGCCGCAGGCCTCCACCCCGGCCGAGCCCCAGCCCGCCGAGCCCCAGCCCGCCGAGGCCGAGGCACCCGCGCAGGCGGCCCAGGCCCCCCAGGCGCCGCAGGACACCCCCGCCGCCTGGACTCCCCAGCCGCCGCAGCAGGGCGTTCCCCCGCTGCCTCCGACGTACCAGCCGGCCGCCCCGGCCACGGCCGCCCAGTGGCCCGCCCAGCCCCAACCGCAGCCGCAGCAGCCGCAGGCCCAGCCGCAGCCCTCCGCCCCGCAGGGCCAACCGCTCGTGCCCGGGCAGCAGCCGCCGTTCCAGCCGCAGGCACCGCAGCCCGCGCCCGCCGCCTGGAACCAGGCGCCCTCACCGGCTCCCGCCGACCCGTCGGCCCCGGCCGCCCCGGCGGCGCAGCAGCCGCCCGCCGTCCCGATGCCGCCCGCGCAGCCCATGCCGCCCGCGCAGCCCGGCTACGGCTTCCCGCAGCCCGGCCCCGGCATGCCCCCGGCCCAGGGCGGTTACGGCTTCCCCCACCCCACCGGCACCCCGACCCCGCCCGCGCCCGACGCCCACGGCGGCTACGGCTTCCCGCAGCCCGGCGGTTACGGCTTCCCGCAGCCGCCCGCTCAGCAGGACCGGCAGGGCGTGCCCCCGCAGGCGACACCGCAGCAGCCGCAGCCGCAGCAGCCCGCCCACGCGGAACACCCCCAGAATCCGCAACCGCAGGCCCCGCAGGCGCAGCCGCAGCCGCAGCCGCAGCCGCCGATGGCCCCGCACCCCCAACCCCCGTACGCCCAGCCGCCCGTGGACCCCCGCACCGGTGCCGCGTGGCCGCAGCCCGTGCAGCACGACCAGCGCCAGCCCACCAACCCCGGTGCGGCGCCGCTCGGTTACACAGCGGCCGTGGAACTGTCCTCGGACCGGCTGCTCAACACCCGTAAGCAGAAGGCGAAGAGCAGCCGCCCGGCGGCCGGCGGCGGCCGGTTCAAGCTGGGCGGGAAGAAGGAGGAGGCCGAGCGGCAGCGGAAGCTGGAACTGATCCGCACGCCGGTGCTGTCCTGCTACCGCATCGCCGTCATCAGCCTCAAGGGCGGTGTCGGCAAGACGACCACGACCACCGCGCTCGGTTCCACGCTCGCCTCCGAGCGGCAGGACAAGATCCTCGCGATCGACGCCAACCCGGACGCCGGCACGCTCGGCCGCCGGGTGCGCCGCGAGACCGGGGCCACCATCCGCGACCTGGTCCAGGCGATCCCGTACCTCAACTCGTACATGGACATCCGGCGGTTCACCTCGCAGGCCCCGTCCGGCCTGGAGATCATCGCCAACGACGTCGACCCGGCCGTGTCCACGACGTTCAACGACGAGGACTACCGGCGCGCGATCGACGTCCTCGGCCGGCAGTACCCGATCATCCTCACCGACTCGGGCACCGGTCTGCTCTACAGCGCCATGCGCGGTGTGCTGGACCTCGCCGACCAGCTCATCATCATCTCCACGCCGTCCGTGGACGGCGCGAGCAGTGCGAGCACGACGCTGGACTGGCTCTCCGCGCACGGGTACGCCGACCTGGTCTCCCGCTCGATCACCGTCATCTCCGGGGTCCGCGAGACCGGCAAGATGATCAAGGTCGAGGACATCGTGGCGCACTTCGAGACCCGCTGCCGCGGTGTGGTGGTCGTGCCCTTCGACGAGCATCTGGCCGCCGGTGCCGAGGTCGACCTGGACATGATGCGCCCGAAGGTGCGCGAGGCGTACTTCAACCTCGCCGCCATGGTCGCCGAGGACTTCACCCGCCACCAGCAGGCGCAGGGCCTGTGGACCAGCGACGGCAACCCGCCCCCGGTGGCGGCCCCGCCGATGCCGGGCCACCAGCTGCCGGGCCAGCCCGTCCCCGGCCAGCCGTTCCCGGGGCAGCCCCCCGTCCCCGGCCAGCCTGCCCCCGGCCAGCCCACCCCCGGCCAGGGCTTCCCTGGCGGCCAGGGCATCCCCGGTCAGCCGATCCCCGGCCAGCCCATGCCCGGCGCTCCGTACGGCCACCCCGGCCACCCCGGCCAGCAGCCGTACGCGCCCCCGGCCCAGCCCTACGCCCAGCCGGGCCAGCAGCCATACCCGCCACAGCCCGGCCAGCAGCCCTACCCGCCCCAGCAGCCCGGTCACCCCTATCCGCCCCAGCAGGAACAGCCGAGCCAGCCCGCTCAGCCCGCTCAGCCGGGCCAGCCCGGCCAGCCCCCGCAGCACGCCCAGCCGGATCAGCCGGGCCAGCCGGGCCAGCCGGGCCAGCCGGGCCAGCCGGGCCAGGGCGGCGGACAGGCCCAGCCGCCCCAGCAGTAACCCCGCACGCCCACCCCCACGCGCATCCCGACACGCGCACACCCACCCCCACACCCCGGCGCATGACAAAGGCGGCCGGTGCCCCCGAGGCACCGGCCGCCTTCACGTCACGCAAGCGGCTACTCGGCCTCCGCCGCCGCCACCAGCTCCCTGCACTGCTGCACGTCCTTCGCCATCTGCTCCAGCAGCGCGTCCAGCGTCTCGAACCTCGCCTGCCCGCGCACGAACGCGAGGAAGTCGACGGCGACGTGCAGGCCGTACAGATCGAGGCCGACGCGGTCGATGGCGTACGCCTCCACCGTGCGCTCGGTGCCGTCGAACTGCGGATTGGTGCCGACGGAGATCGCGGCCGGCATCGCCTCGCCCTGGGCGTGCAGCCAGCCGGCGTAGACGCCGTCGGCGGGGATCGCGGTGTGCGGCAGCGTCTCGACGTTGGCGGTCGGGAAGCCGAGTTCGCGCCCGCGCTGGGCGCCGCGCACGACGACGCCCTCCACGCGGTGCGGCCGGCCGAGGATCTCGGCGGCGCCGGCCACGTCGCCCTCGGCGACGAGCCGCCGGGTCAGCGTGGAGGAGAACGGCTCGCCGCCGCCCGCCTCACCGGTGACGTACAGGTCGACGACCTCGACCTCGAAGTCGTAGATCTCGCCCTGCTCGGCGAGGAAGTCGACATTGCCCGCCGCGCGGTGCCCGAAGCGGAAGTTGGGGCCCTCGACGACCGCCTTGGCGTGCAGCTTGTCGACCAGGACCTTGACCACGAAGTCGGCCGCGGTCAGCTTCGAGAACTCGGTGGTGAACGGCAGGATCAGCACCGCGTCCACGCCCAGCTCCGCCATCAGTTCACAGCGGCGGTGGTGCGGGGCGAGCAGCGGCGGGTGGCTGCCGGGGCGGACGACCTCGCTCGGGTGCGGGTCGAAGGTGACCACGACGGCGGGGACGCCCAGCTGACGGGCGCGGTCCACGGCGTGCCGGATGATCAGCTGGTGTCCGCGGTGGACTCCGTCGTAGGAGCCGATGGTGACGACGCTGCGCCCCCAGTCCTGGGGGATGTCCTCCAAGCCACGCCAGCGCTGCACTGTGACCGCTCCTCGAACCCGTGTCTGACTCTTACGGATGCCTCTTATGCAGGTCTAAGGGTGCCATGCCGGGTGCTCCCCGCCCGCATCGGCATGGACGCTGTGACCCGTCGCACCCACTGCGGCCGTCCCGCTCCTCGCGCCGAGCCGGGACCATACTCACCTCACCGTCACGCGGGAACCCGCGCACCCGCCAGATTCTCCAGCATCCGCCGGCTGCTCGGCCCGACCACCGCCGCCCAGTCGCCGGGCGCCTCGGCCAGCCAGCCGGCCACCCGCGCGGCGAATCCGGGCACCTCGCGGCCCAGCTCTACCAGGATCCGGTCGAAGCGGGACGCCCCGTCGGGGGTGCGTACGAGGAGCACGCCCAGGCCGTGGACCAGCTCCCGCAGATCGTCGGGGGCTTTGCGGGCGGCGGCGCGCAGCAGTGCCTCCAGTACGGCCGGGTCCCGCTCGACGCTCAGCAGCACCTCGCGCAGCTCCCGGCGGAGCGCTCCGGGGGCGGCCAGTACGCCGGCGAGGGCGGCGCGCAGCGCAGTCGGCGCCGGGCTCGGCCCACCGTCGAGCAGATCGGTGACCAGCGGGAACAGTACGGCGCGGGCGGCGGGCCCGTGGTCCAGGCGGCGGTCGGCGTACCCGGCGACGGCCCCGGCGAGGTCCGGGCGCAGGGCCACCGCCTCGCGGATCAGGGCGGCGACGCGCGGGACGAGGGCGGGGGCGGTGACGTCGGCGAGGATGCGCAGCAGGTCACCGGCGTCGGGGGTGAGGTGCAGCCGGGCGCGGAAGGCGTCGAGCACCGGCTCGGGGTGGGTGGGGAGGGCGGCGGCCAGGGCGCTCGGCGGGAGGTGCGGGTCGCCCGCCCGGAAGTGGTCGAGGGCCCGTGGGAGATGGTGGGCGCGGGTGCGCGGGTCCCGTACGAGCAGGCCGAGGGCGCCGCCGTGCAGGGCGGTGTCGGCGGGGCGGGCGAGCAGCGCGAGCGCGGCGTAGCGCAGCAGCTCGCGGTCGGCCTCGCTGCGGACGTGCGGCGCGGCGCGCAGCCCGTACACCAGCGCGGTGGCGCGCCGGTCGGGCCGTTCGTCGTGCACCCAGCGGTCCACGGCCCGGCAGATCGCGGACGGCTCCTCCTCGGCGAGCACGGCGAGGAGTTCACCGGCGCGGCCGTGCGCGCTGTCGGCCAGCAGCTCGGTGAGGTCGTCCACCGCGCGGTGGCGGTGGGTGTGCAGCAGCGCCTGCGCGGCAGCGGCGACGGTGGCGTGCGGGGTCGCGGGCAGCGGCCGCTCGTCGTCGAACCAGCGGACGAGGTGCGGTTGTACGGCGGTCGGGGCGGCGGCGAGCAGCCCGGCGACGGCGTCCAGGTAGCGGGGGCCCGGCGCGGCCTGGGGGGCGGGGTCGGCGAGGACCAGGCGGCGCAGGAGGTCGAGGCGTTCGGCCTCCGGGAGCCGCAGCCCGGTCCAGAAGCCGGGGCCGAACCCGCGGGGTGCGGGCGGCTGTTGGTGCCCCCGGTCGACGACGCTGTCGGCGAGCCGGCGCAGCACGGCCAGGTAGGGGGTGGCGTCCGGCACGCGCAGCAGGACCTCGCGCAGCAGCCGGGCGGCCCACCAGGAGTGCGGGTCGGCGTCCAGGGCCTGTGCCAACTCGCCGAGCCGCGAGGCGAGTTCCGCCGTGCCCTGCTGGCGGGCGAGGCACAGCAGGGACTGGACGACCGGGCCGATCCGGTGGTGCGGGACGGCCGGGGGGTGGGCCGGACCGGCGGTGCGGGGGCGGTGGACGAGGGCGCGCAGGGCCTCGTCGAGGTCGAGGTGCAGGCCCTGGATCCAGTCGGCGAACTCCTCGTGGGCGAAGCGGTAGCCGTCGCCCGCGGGCACGATCAGGCCCTCGGCGAGGACGGCGGACGCCCAGCCGGTGCCGCCGCCGAGCCGGCCGGGCGCGGGACCCCAGGGGAAGACCGCCTCGAAGGCGGTGCGGTCGAGTTCGCCCTGGGCGGGCCCGAGGCTGCGGCGGGCGGCCTCGTGGACCTGCCCGGCGACGCGGGCGGCCAGACGGCGTACGGCGGTGCCGCGCAGGCCGTTCTCGGCGGCCAGCCGGACCGCGACGCGCAGGCACATCAGGTCCAGGTGGGCGGAGAACACGTCGTGGTGGTCGAGTGGGGCCGGGCAGGGCGCGCCGGGGATCGCGGCGCGGACCTCGGCGAGCAGGCGGAGGGTGAGCGGATGCCGGGCGTCGGCCTCGGCGAGGGCGCCGTCGGGGATGCGGTGGCGGGCGCGGGCGAGGCGGGCCTCCGCCTCGGTGAGGTCGCCGAGGGGCACGCAGGGCGGGCCGCCGTGCCACGGGGTCTCCTCCGCCGCCGGCCTGTACAGCAGCTCCGCGGGGAACTCGGCGCCGGCCAACTCCCAGTACTCGGCCCGGCACGCGACCACCAGCCGCGTGTCCGTCTCCCGCAGCCAGGCGGCCGTCCGCTCGGTCCAGGCGCGCAGCCGGTGGGCGAGGACGGGAGGCATCTCCTCCGGGCCGTCGAGCAGGAGCAGCAGCGGCCGTCCCGCCTCGCGGGCGACACGGGTCAGGCGCTCGGGGGTGAGATCGTCCGGCGAGGCCGACCGGGAGCCGGCCGCGGCGACGATCCGCGCCGCCCGTTCCACGGCCCGGCGCACGGCGTCCGCGATCGAACCGTCGTCCTCACACAGATCCGCCCCCCGCAGCCACAGCGTGGGCGCCGGCCCGCCACCCACCACAGCCGCGACGCCCCCCACACCGGCCCGGACACCGCCCGCGCCGGCCACGGCACCCCCCACGCCACCCCCGACACCACCCACACCAGCCCGGACACCACCCGCGCCGACCCCGGCACCCCTGACGCCAGCCCCGACACCCCCCACACCGGCCCCGCCGCCCCCCAGGACAGCCGCGCCCCCGTCGACCGCGCTCACGTCCCCAGCCACATCCGGCCCCGGACAGGTGTCCGGCCCCGCTTCCAGGCCCAGTCCCGCCCCCAGCCCCGCTCCCGCTTCCGGACCCGCGCCACGCAACCACAATGCCGACGTCCCCACCGCCCCCGCCTCCACGACCGAGGTACGGCTCTCCCCCGCCCCAGGCGCACACGGCACCCGCCCGGCGTCGCCCGCCGCCCCGACTCCCCGGTGCCGGCGTGCGGCGAGTGCCGCGAGCTGTGTCGTACGGCCGCTGCCCGGTGGGCCGACGAGGGCGAGCACCGCGGCCGGGCCGCGCTCGAAGGCGGTGAGGTGCCGCAGGACCGCCTCGCGCTCGACGGGCTCCACCTCCCCGGGTCCCCGGACGCCGGCAGCCCAGCCGGGGCGCCCGTCGAGCGCACCGCCGCCCGGGCTCTCCAGCACCCCGCGCGGCCCGTCCTGCGCCACGGATGTCGCCGCCAGCTCCAGGACCCCGGCGAGGTTGAGATCGGCGCCGTACGCGGGCACGGTCGCCGCGTTGCGGGCCAGCAGCTCGGCCAGCGGGCCGTCGCCGGCCGGTCGCAGGGACACGGCGAAGCCGCACTCGCGCTGCCCGGACCGCAGGGCGGTGCCGACGACGGCGACGACCGCGCCGGTCCCGGCGTCCCGCACCGGTCCCCCGGCCGCGCCGCCGCCGAGCCGCAGCGCGTCCCGTCCGGCGGTGCCGATGGCCAGCTCCAGGGCGTCGTCGATCCGGTGGCAGCGGTCGGTGGCGGTGTACGTCACCTCGGTGGCGCCGAGGACCCGCGCCTCGCGCAGACAGCCGGCGGTGATCCGGACGTAGGCGCCGGTCTCGACGCGGTCGCGCACGGTGAGCGGCAGGGGGTCCACGCCGAGGCCGTCGGCGTGGACGAGAGCCAGGTCCCGTTCGGGCAGCGGGGTGACCGCGTCGGCGCCGATGACGTGGCTGCGGTCGCCGGTGGCGGTGCGGAGGACGAGCCGGGGCAGGCCGTCGACGGTCTCGTGGCTGGTGACGACCGTGCCGTGGTGGTCGGCGACGAAGCCGAGGCCGCGCAGGCGTCCGGCGAGGTCGTGGATGTGGACGAGGCCGTCACCGGGCGGCGGCGATTCGTGCGGGGGGTGAGGGCGTGCCGTGGGACGGCCGCGCGGAGCGTGATCGCGCGGTGCGTGTTCGTCCTGTCGGCCCCGTTCCCCCATCGGACCTCCCCGCCGTGCTCGCCTGCCCCTCGGTCCGACGGTAGGGGCCGGATGATCAGCGGGACAGCTTTCGGGACGAACGCGCCCCCTTGTGCTCCCTCGGTTCACTCCGAGCGCCTGCCCGGACGGGTGAACGAACGCGGGCCGCTGGATAACCCTAGGTGTGGGGGAACCGAGGGGGGACCGTGGAGCGGCGGCACCGCCACACCCCGTGACCGCCGCCGCTCCACGGGCAGGACGCACAACGCCCGTGGAGCCCCGCTCAGCCGAAGACGGCGAGGCTCTTGGCCTTGCCCCGGTGCTCCTCGACGAGGGCGAGGAAGCGGCCCTCGGGGTCGAAGACGGCGACCGCGCCCGCGCCCGCGTACGTCTCGGGCATCTCCAGCCGGACGCCGTTGATGAGCAGGCGGGCCCGCTTGGCGTCGACGTCCCAGCGCGGGAACGCGGCCGCGGCGGCCTCGGCGATCGGCATCACGGTCAGCTCCTGCTGGAGCTGGTCGAGCGTCCTGGCGGCGTCCAGCTTGTACGGCCCGACGCGGGTGCGGCGCAGCGCGGTGAGGTGGCCGCCGACGCCGAGGCCGGCGCCCAGGTCGCGGGCGAGGGCCCGGATGTAGGTGCCGGAGGAGCAGACGACGGACACCACCAGGTCGAGCACGGGGGTGCCGTCCTCGGCGACGGCGTCCCGGACGTCGTACACCGCGAACGACTGCACGGTGACCGGGCGGGCGGGGATGTCGAACTCCTCGCCCTCGCGGACCCGCTTGTAGGACCGCACGCCGTTGATCTTGATGGCGCTGACCTTGGACGGCACCTGCATGATGTCGCCGGTCAGCTTGGCGATGCCGGTGTCGATGGCGTCCCGGGTGACCCCGGAGGCGTCGGTGGCGGACGTGATCTCGCCCTCGGCGTCGTCCGTGACGGTGGTCTGGCCCAGGCGGATGGTGCCCAGGTACTCCTTCTCGGTCAGCGCGAGGTGCCCGAGGAGCTTGGTGGCGCGCTCCACGCCGAGGACGAGCACGCCCGTCGCCATGGGGTCGAGCGTGCCGGCGTGTCCGACGCGCCGGGTCTTCGCGATGCCGCGCATCTTGGCCACGACGTCATGCGAAGTGAAGCCCGACGGCTTGTCCACGATGACCAGGCCGTCGGGCGGGGTGGGCTTGCGGTTCATTCGGCGGCGTCGTCCTCGTCCTCGCCCGGCTTCTTGTACGGGTCCGCCCCGGCGGCGTACTGCGCCTTGGCGGCGGCCTCGCGCACCGCCTCGTCGGACTGGCGCGCCTTGTCGAGGAGGTCCTCGATGGTGCGGGCGGTGTCCGGCAGGGCGTCGGCGACGAAGGTGAGGGTCGGGGTGAACTTCACCCCGGCCGCCCTGCCGACCTCGGAGCGCAGGACACCCTTGGCGCTCTCCAGTCCGGCCGCGGCGGCCTTCCGCTCCTCCTCATCCCCGTACACGGTGTAGAAGACGGTCGCCTCCCGCAGGTCGCCCGTCACCCGGGTGTCGGTGATGGTGACGTGCGAGCCGAGCCGCGGGTCCTTGATCCCGCGCTGCAGCTTCTGGGCCACCACCTCTCGGATGAGGTCCGCCAGCCTCTTAGCCCGCGCGTTGTCGGCCACTGGTCCGTCTCCCGTTCTTTCTCTCTTGCGTTCTTGGGCTGGGGTCGTCGTCAGTCGTCTTCGCCGTGGATGCGCCGGCGTACCGACAGCAGGTCCACCTCGGGGCGGCCGGCGACCAGCCGTTCGCACCGGTCCAGTACGTCGGTGAGGTGCCCCGCGTCGCCGGACACCACGGCCAGGCCGACGACGGCCCGCCGGTGGAGGTCCATATGGTCCACCTCGGCCGCGCTCACCGCGTACTTGCGCTGGAGCTCGGCGACGATCGGGCGGACGACGGAGCGCTTCTCCTTCAGCGACCGTACGTCGCCGAGGAGCAGGTCGAAGGACAGCGTCCCCACATACATCTGTGCAACCGGTTCACCCGCCGGTACGGGATCGATGGTCCTGCCGGCCGTGCGGCCAGGGACTCCCCCAGAACCGTACAACGAAGGGGGCGGGACCATCGACGGATATTACGCTGCGCGACCCCGTGCGGGTCGGCCCGCGCGGACCTGCCGGGCAGGCCCCGGGGCCGCGAAACGGCGCACCGGCCGACGGGAGCGGACTCCCGTCGGCCGGCACGGACCGTGAGCGTTACGCCCGCGGCTTCTCGCGCATCTCGTACGTCGCGATGACGTCGTCGACCTTGATGTCGTTGAAGTTGCCGAGGTTGATACCGCCCTCGAAGCCTTCGCGGATCTCGGTGACGTCGTCCTTGAAGCGGCGCAGGCCCTCGATGGTGAGGTTCTCCGCGACGACCTTGCCGTCACGGATGAGGCGCGCCTTGGTGTTGCGGCGGACCTCGCCCGACCGGATGAGGACACCGGCGATGTTGCCCAGCTTGGACGACTTGAAGACCTCGCGGATCTCCGCCGTACCGAGCTCGACCTCTTCGAACTCCGGCTTCAGCATGCCCTTCAGGGCCGCCTCGATCTCCTCGATCGCCTGGTAGATGACCGAGTAGTACCGGACGTCCACGCCTTCGCGCTCGGCCATCTGCGCCGCGCGGCCGGCCGCGCGGACGTTGAAGCCGATCACGATGGCGTCGGAGCCCATCGCCAGGTCGATGTCGGACTCCGTGACCGCACCGACGCCGCGGTGCAGGACGCGGATGTCGACCTCTTCGCCGACGTCCAGCTGGAGCAGCGAGGACTCGAGGGCCTCGACCGAACCGGAGGCGTCACCCTTGATGATCAGGTTCAGCTGCTGGACCTCGCCGGCCTTCAGGACCTTGTCCAGGTCCTCCAGCGAGACACGGCGCGTGCGCTTGGCGAAGGCCGCGTTGCGCTCGCGGGCGGCGCGCTTCTCCGCGATCTGGCGGGCCGTACGGTCCTCGTCGACCACGATGAAGTTGTCGCCGGCGCCCGGGACGTTGGTCAGGCCCAGGACCTGGACCGGCATCGACGGGCCGGCCTCGGCCACGTTGTTGCCGTTGTCGTCGAGCATGGCCCGCACGCGGCCGTAGGCGTCGCCCACGACCATCGTGTCGCCGACCCGCAGGGTGCCTCGCTGCACGAGGACCGTCGCCACGGCACCGCGGCCGCGGTCGAGACGGGACTCGATCGAGATGCCCTGCGCGTCCTGGTTCGGGTTGGCCCGCAGGTCGAGCGAGGCGTCGGCCGTGAGGATCACGGCCTCCAGCAGCGAGTCGATGTTCAGACCCTGCTTGGCGGAGATGTCGACGAACATCGTGTCGCCGCCGTACTCCTCGGCCACCAGCCCGTACTCGGTGAGCTGACCGCGCACCTTGGTCGGGTCGGCGCCCTCGACGTCGATCTTGTTGACCGCGACGACGATCGGGACGTCGGCCGCCTTGGCGTGGTTGAGCGCCTCGACCGTCTGCGGCATGACGCCGTCGTTGGCCGCGACGACCAGGATCGCGATGTCGGTCGACTTCGCACCACGGGCACGCATGGCGGTGAACGCCTCGTGACCCGGGGTGTCGATGAAGGTGATCTTGCGCTCTTCGTCGTTGACCTGGGTCGCGACCTGGTAGGCACCGATGTGCTGGGTGATGCCGCCGGCCTCGCCCGCGATGACGTTCGTCTTGCGGATGGCGTCGAGCAGTCGGGTCTTGCCGTGGTCGACGTGACCCATGACGGTCACGACCGGCGGACGGACGACCAGGTCCTCCTCGGAGCCCTCGTCCTCACCGAACTCGATGTCGAAGGACTCGAGCAGCTCGCGGTCCTCCTCCTCCGGGCTGACGATCTGAACCGTGTAGTTCATCTCGCCGGCCAGGAGCTCCAGCGTCTCGTCGGAGACGGACTGGGTCGCGGTGACCATCTCGCCGAGGTTCATCATGACCGCGACGAGGGACGCCGGGTTGGCGTTGATCTTCTCCGCGAAGTCGGTGAGCGACGCGCCGCGGGAGAGACGGATGGTCTCGCCGTTGCCGCGCGGCAGCATCACGCCGCCGACGCTCGGGGCCTGCATGGCCTCGTACTCCTGGCGACGCTGCCGCTTCGACTTGCGGCCGCGGCGCGCGGGACCGCCGGGACGGCCGAAGGCGCCCTGCGTGCCACCACGGCCACCGGGACCGCCGGGACGCCCGCCGAAGCCGGGACGGCCACCGCCGCCGGCACCGGGACCACCCGGACGGCCGGCGAAGCCGCCGCCACCCGGACGACCGCCGCCGCCGCCACCGGGACGGCCGCCGCCACCCGGACCGCGGCCACCGGGGCCACCGCCGGGACGCGGGCCCGCAGCCGGACGCTGCGGCATCATGCCGGGGTTCGGACGCGGGCCACCGGGGCCGCCGCCGGGACGGGGACCGCCCTGCGGACGCGGCATCGAGCCCGGAGTCGGACGGGGACCGCCCGGAGCCTGCGGACGCGGACCGCCGCCCTGGGCGCCGGGCGCCTGCGGACGGGGACCGGCGCCGGGAGCACCCGGGCCGCCGGGGCGCGGCGCGCCCTGCGGACGGGGCGCCTGCGGGCGCGCCATGCCGGCGTTGCCGCCGGAGGTGAAGGGGTTGTTGCCCGGACGCGGACCGGCCGGACGGGCGCCCGGACGCGGCGCCTGGCCGCCGGGACGGCCGCCCTGGGCGGCGGCGGGACGCTGACCGCCCTGCTGCCGGTCCTGGCCGGAGGCAGCGGGACGGGAGCCGGGCTTGGGGGCACCCGGACGCGGACCGCCGGGCTTGGGCGCGTTGGACGGGGCCGGAGCCGACGGCGGAGCGGTGAACTCCGGGGCGGCCGGCGCCGGACGCGGCGCGGGCTTGGGACCCGGCACCGGGCGCGGGCCGGGGGCCGGCGCGGGGGCCGAGGGCTGCTGGGCCGCCGGGGCCGCGGGCTGCGGCGCCGCCGGGGGCTTGGGGGCGCCCGGCTTCGGGGCGGCCGGAGCCGGACGTGCCGCCTGGGCCTGCGCCGGGGACGGCGCGGGGGCGGGCTTGGGGGCAGCCTTGCGCGGGGCGGGCTTGCCGGCGGACTTGCCGTTGCCACCGCCCTGGAAGGCGTCAGTCAGTTTGCGTACAACCGGCGCTTCGATCGTCGAAGACGCCGAACGGACGAATTCACCGAGTTCCTGGAGCTTGGCCATGACGACCTTGCTCTCCACACCGAACTCCTTGGCGAGTTCGTATACCCGGACCTTAGCCACTTCGCTCCTTTGAGGTCCGGGTTGCGGCCGGACCGTCGCTAGTTCATGGGCGTACTCATCGCGTACTCATCGAGTGCTCATCGCAATCTCGACCTGCTTTCGACTCGCGAGGTACCAAGCCGCACGGGGTTCCGTGCGGCACGTTTCTTACCGTGTTGCCTGGTCGACAACTGTCGTCCGCTCGACGTACTGGCGCAACGCCTTTGTGTCGAGCGCTCCCGGGGCGCGCAGTGCCCTCGTGAACGCCCGGCGGCGAACCGCCTGATCGAGACAGACCAGGGCGGGGTGTACGTACGCACCCCGGCCGGGCAGCGTACCGCGAGGATCGGGGACGCATTCGTCCTCGATCGCCACGATGCGCAGCAGCTCCGTCTTGGCCGCTCGTTCCCGGCACCCCACACAGGTGCGTTCAGGGCAAGCGCGGACCCGCGTCCGGCCAGACACTCCTAAGTCTACCTCCCCGTACGCACCTCACCCCTGTGGGGCGGGATTCGAACAGTTGCAGCGCGGCAACCTGTCGTGATCTCAGCGTTGTACGGCCGGGATCTATTCCCCGGACCGGTCCGCGCTCTGCTCGGTGTCGGGCCGGATGTCGATCCGCCAGCCGGTGAGCCGGGCGGCGAGGCGGGCGTTCTGGCCCTCCTTGCCGATGGCCAGGGACAGCTGGTAGTCGGGCACCGTGACCCGGGCGGACCGGGCGGCCAGGTCCACGACCTCGACCTTCGTGACGCGGGCCGGGGACAGGGCGTTCGCCACCATCTCCGCCGGGTCGTCCGACCAGTCGACGATGTCGATCTTCTCGCCGTTCAGCTCGCCCATGACGTTGCGCACACGGCCGCCCATGGGGCCGATGCAGGCGCCCTTGGCGTTCAGACCCGAACGGGTGGAGCGGACCGCGATCTTCGTTCGGTGACCGGCCTCACGTGCGATGGCGGCGATCTCGACGGAGCCGTCGGCGATCTCCGGCACCTCCAGCGCGAAGAGCTTCTTCACCAGATTGGGGTGCGTGCGCGACAGGGTCACGGACGGGCCACGGACGCCCTTCGCCACCCGGACGACGTACGACCGCAGGCGCATGCCGTGCGGGTAGGACTCGCCGGGCACCTGCTCCTGCACCGGCAGGATGGCCTCCAGCTTGCCGATGTCGACGAGCACGTTCTTCGGGTCGCGGCCCTGCTGGACCACGCCGGTGACGATGTCGCCCTCGCGGCCGGCGTACTCGCCGAGCGTCGCGTCGTCCTCGGCGTCGCGCAGCCGCTGCAGGATGACCTGCTTGGCGGTGGTGGCGGCGATACGGCCGAAGCCGGACGGGGTGTCGTCGAACTCGCGGGGCTCCTGCCCCGGCTCGAGGTCCTCGGGGTCCTCCTTCGCCCACACGGTCACGTGACCGGTCTCGCGGTTGAGCTCCACGCGCGCGTGCCGGCGGCTTCCCTCGGTGCGGTGGTAGGCGATGAGGAGGGCCGATTCGATGGCCTCGACCAGCAGGGAGAAGGAGATCTCCTTCTCCCGTACCAAGCCCCGCAGGGCACTCATGTCGATGTCCACGGCTACGCCTCCTCTTCCTTCTTGTAAGACTTCTCGTCCTTGCGGTTGAACTCGACCTGGACACGTGCCCTGGCGATCTCCGGGAAGGCCAGCCGGCGCGCGGTGGCCTTGCGGCCCTTGACTCCGGGCACCTCCAGCTCGACGCCCTCGTCGTCGACCCCGAGGATTCTGGCGACCAGTTCGCCGCCCTCGGTCAGCTGGAACCTCGCCAGCCGGCCCGTGGCGCGCACATAGTGCCGGTGTTCCGTGAGGAGGCGTTCCGCGCCCGGGGTGCCGACCTCGAGGGTGTACTCGCCCTCGCCCATCGCGTCCGTCTCGTCGAGCTTCGCCGAGAGCGCGCGGCTCACATCGGCGATCTGGTCCAGGTCCGCTCCGGTGTCGGAGTCGACGACGACGCGCAGCACCCGCTTGCGTCCGACCGAGTCCACCGCGATCTCTTCCAGATCCAGGCCCTGGGAGCTGACGAGCGGTTCCAGCAGTTCTCGCAGCCTCTCGCTCTGGGTGGTGCTCATCCGGGTGACTCCTCGGCCGCGTGTGCTGTTGTGGGATGGGTCGTGTGTCAGGTCAAAGGTTATCTGGTCCCGGGGAGTGTTGCCGTCCACCGGCCTCCGGGCGGTGCCGGTGCCGTGCCGGTGCCGATGAGTGGTGTCGGACACGTGCGCGGGTACCGTGATCACGGGCGGGCCACCGGGTGCCGCCCATGACGTTCGTACGAGCCTCCGAGGACGCCAGCCGTGCCGTACCCCCCGCCGTCGCGCACCCCCTCGGGGCCGCGCCGCAGAACCCTGCTCGCCTCGGCCGCCGGGGTCGCCCTCCTGTCGGGCTGCTCCGCCGGGCCGGAGGACTCCGACGGCGGCCGGGGCGGCAGCCCGGCGGCCGCCGACCGCGCCCGCGCGCGGGCCGCCCGGGACAGCGAGCGGCTGGCCGAGCGGTACGACGCGGTCCTCGCCGCGCACCCCGGGCTGACCGAGACGCTGGCCCCGCTGCGCGCGGAGGTCGTACGGCACCGGAAGGCCTTCGAGGAGGGCATCGCGCCGTCCGCGTCGCCGTCCGCCCCGTCGTCTTCGCCGTCACCGTCGGTGTCGGCTTCGGCTTCGGTGTCCGTGCCCGGTGACGAGAAGGCGGCCCTCGCCGAACTGGCCGCCGCCGAGCGCGCGCTCGCCGACCGGCGGGGCAAGGCGCTGATGGACGTGCCGGGCGAGCTGGCCCGCCTGCTGGCCTCGGTGGCCGCGGCGGGGGCGGCGCACGCCTATCTGCTGACGGAGGCGGGCCGGTGAGCGAGGTGACCGAGCGGGAACTGGGCGCGCTGCAGGCGGCGCTGGCGGCGGAACACGCGGCGGTGTACGGGTACGGGGTCGTCGGCGGGCGGATCCGGCAGGAGCGGCGCGGCGAGGCGCGGGCGGCGTACGACGCGCACCGGGCGCGGCGGGACGCGCTCGCGCGTGAGGTGCGGGATCTCGGCGGCAGGCCGGTGGCCGCGGCGGCCGGGTACGCGCTGCCGTTCGCGGTGACCGACTCGGAGTCCGCCGCCCGGCTCGCCGCCGAGCTGGAGGAGCGGGTGGCCGGGGTCTACTCCGATCTGGTGCGGGCAGCCGAGGGGCAGCGCCGGGGCACGGCGGCCGCCGCGCTGCGGGAGGCGGCGGTGCGGGCGGTGCGCTGGCGGGGCGGGAGCGTAGCCTTCCCTGGGCTCGCCGAACGGGCGGGCACCGCGTCGGCGTCCGCGACGCCCACGACGTGAACCGCACCGGAAGGGAACGACTCGCGTATGGCTTTCGAACCGCCGCGGCGTCTGGTGAGGGCGCTCGGTGAGACGGCACCGGACGGTGGCGACTGGCTCGAGAGGCTGCCCGGGACGGTACGGCAGGCCGTCGCGCTGCGCGAGTTGACCGTCGAGCGGGTGCAGGTGCCGGGTGGCCGCAGCAGTCTCGTGGTGCTCGTACGGCGTCCCGACGGCACCCCCGCCGTGCTGAAGCTGGCGCCGCCCCGGGCCCGTCCGGAGAGCGAGCGGGCCGCGCTCGCGCACTGGGCCGGGCGGGGCGCCGTCCAGCTGCTGGAGGACGACGCGCCCGACGGGGCGCTGCTGCTGGAGCGGCTGCACCCGGATGTGTCGGTGCGGTCGCTGCCGGAGGCGAAGGCGCTGCTGGAGGCGGCGGGCACGCTGCGCCGGCTGTGGGTGGCGCCGCCGCAGGGCCACACCTTCGAGACGGTCGCCGGGCGCACGGGGCGGCAGGCCGCGGCGATGCGGGCGAGCGCGGAGGCGGACGCGGAGGTCGCGCCGCTGGTGGAGGTGGCGCTGGCGGCCCGCGAGGAGCTGCTGGCGGCGCCGCCGGAGGAGCGGCTGCTGCACGGCACGTTCCGGCAGAGCAAGGTGCTGGCCGGGGACCGGATGCCGTGGCTGGCCGTGGGGCCGGACCCGGTGGTCGGGGAGTGCGCGTTCGATCTGGCGCGGCTGGTCCGGGACCGGGTGGAGGACTTGATCGCGCAGCCGTCGGGTGCGGCGACGACGCGGCGGCGGGTGAAGCGTCTCGCGGAGTCGCTGGACGTGGACCAGGAACGGCTGCGCGGCTGGACGCTGTTCCGGGCCGTGGAGTCGGGGGTGCGGGCGCGCAGGGTGGGCCGGGCGCGGGACGCGGAGCTGCTGCTGGAGTTCGCCGGCTGGCTTTAGCGCCTGGCCGCCGGCCTCCGGGGGCTGCCGCCCCCGGGTCCCCGCTTCGGCCCTGAACGGGCCTCGTCCTCGGACGCCGGACGGGCCGGCTCGGCCCGCCCGGTGTTCACAGGTGCCTGCCGTGGCCGCCGCTCACGCCGTGAGGCGGGCGACGGCCTCCTCGACGGTGAGTTCCTCGCGCTCGCCGGTCTTGCGGTCCTTCAGCTCGACCACGCCTTCGGCGGCGCGGCGGCCGGCGACGAGGATCTGGGGGACGCCGATCAGCTCGGAGTCGGTGAACTTCACGCCCGGGGAGACGCCGGCGCGGTCGTCGACCAGGACGCGCACGCCGGCCGCCGCCAGCTTCTCGGAGATGTCGAGGGCCAGTTCGGTCTGGAGGGCCTTGCCGGCGGCGACGACGTGGACGTCGGCGGGGGCGATCTCCTTGGGCCAGCACAGGCCCTTGTCGTCGGCGGTCTGCTCGGCGAGCGCGGCGACCGCGCGGGAGACGCCGATGCCGTAGGAGCCCATGGTGACGCGGACCGGCTTGCCGTTCTGGCCGAGCACGTCGAGCTTGAGGGCGTCGGTGTACTTGCGGCCCAGCTGGAAGATGTGGCCGATCTCGATGGCGCGGTCCAGCTTCAGGCCGGTGCCGCACTGGGGGCAGGGGTCGCCTTCCTGGACGACCACGACGTCGACGTACTCGTCGACCTCGAAGTCGCGGCCGGCGACGACGTTCTTCGTGTGGGTGCCGGGCTTGTTGGCGCCGGTGATCCAGGCGGTGCCGGGGGCCACGCGCGGGTCGGCGATGTACGTGACCTTGTCCAGGCCCTGCGGGCCGACGTAGCCGCGGACCAGGTCGGGGCGGGCCGCGAAGTCCGCCTCGGTGACCATCTCGACGGTGGCCGGGGCGAAGTGCGCCTCGACCTTGTCCAGGTCGACCTCGCGGTCGCCGGGCACGCCCACGGCGACGATCTCGCCGTCGACCTTCACCAGGAGGTTCTTCAGCGTGGCGGAGGCGGGTACGCCGAGGGAGGCGGCCAGGGTCTCGATGGTGGGGGTGTCCGGGGTGGGGATGTCCTCGGCGGCGGGCACGCCGGAGGCGTCGGCCGGCTTCAGCTCGTAGGTGATCGCCTCGGTGTTGGCGGCGAAGTCGCAGTTCGGGCAGTCCGCGAAGGTGTCCTCGCCGGCCTCGGCGGGGGCCAGGAACTCCTCGGACTTGGAGCCGCCCATGGCGCCGGCGGTGGCGGCGCAGATGCGGTAGTCGAGGCCGAGGCGCTCGAAGACCTTCTGGTAGGCCTGGCGGTGCAGGGCGTAGGAGTGGGCGAGGCCCTCGTCCTCCAGGTCGAAGGAGTACGAGTCCTTCATCAGGAACTCACGGCCGCGCAGGATGCCGGCCCGGGGGCGGGCCTCGTCGCGGAACTTGGTCTGGATCTGGTAGAGGATGACCGGCAGGTCCTTGTAGGAGGACGCCTGGTCCTTCACCAGCAGGGTGAAGATCTCCTCGTGGGTGGGGCCGAGCAGGTAGTCGCCGCCCTTGCGGTCCTGGAGGCGGAACAGCTCCGCGCCGTACTCGCTCCAGCGGCCGGTCGCCTCGTAGGGCTCGCGCGGCAGCAGGGCGGGGAGCAGCACTTCCTGGGCGCCGATGGCGTCCATCTCCTCGCGGACGACGCGCTCCACGTTGGCGAGGACCTTCTTGCCGAGCGGCAGCCAGGTCCACACGCCCGCCGCGGTCCGGCGTACGTAGCCGGCGCGGACGAGCAGCTTGTGGCTGAGGACCTCGGCGTCCGCCGGGTCGTCGCGCAGGGTCTTCGCCATCAACTGGGACATGCGCTGGACCGGTGCGTTGGCCATGGTTCTCGTACTCCTGCTGCGAAAGGGTGGTGGCTAGGAGGTTAGCCGGGGGGCGGGGGCCCGCGGAAATCGATTGATGCCTGCCGGACAGGTTCCTAGCGGCGGCGCAGCGGGAGCGGGGCGCCCATCACGGCGTACGGGCGGGGGGCGCTGGGGAAGAGGACGCGGCGGGCCAGGTCCTGGTAGCCGAGCGAGTGGTAGAGGCCGCGGGCGGGGCTGTCGGTGTCGATCGCGGAGAGGATCGAGCGGGGCTCGGTGGCGCTGTCGGTGATCGTGGTGATCAGGGCGCGGCCGATGCCGCGGTTCTGGTAGCGGGGGTGGACGTGCAGCTCGGTGATGACGAAGGAGTCGTCGAGCCAGGCGTCGTTGCCCTGCGCGCGCAGATACGGTTCGACGATCGTCGACCACCAGTGGGTGCGGCTGTTGGGCATGCCGTAGACGAACCCGGCCAGGCGGCCGTCGGCGGTGGTGGCGCCGAGGGCGCGGGCGCCAGGGTAGGTCATGTGGCGCAGCACGATCTGGCGGCGTACGGCCACCTCGTCCGGGCCGAGGCCGAAGGCGAGGGCTTGGACGGCCAGCGCTTCGTCGACGTGGGCGGGGAGGTCGAGGGGGGCGATCGTGATGTCGCGAAGCATGTCGGCGAGCCTACAGCGGGCGAAGCGCTCTCAGAACAGCACGCTCATGAAGGCGCCGGCCTCGCGGAAGCCGACGCGGCGGTACGTCCGGCGCGCGGCCGTGTTGTAGTCGTTGACGTACAGGCTGACCACGGGGGCGACGTCCGCGAGGGCGTAGCGCAGGACCGCGGTCATGCCGGGGGCGGCGAGGCCCCGGCCGCGGTACTCGGGGGCGACCCAGACGCCCTGGATCTGGCAGGCCTGCGGGGTCGCGGCGCCGATCTCCGCCTTGAACATGACGTTGCCGTGTTCGTCGAGGCGGGCGAAGGAGCGGCCGGAGCCGACGAGTTCGGCGACCCGGGCCTGGTAGAGCAGGCCGCCGTCGCCGGCCAGCGGGGAGACGCCGACCTCCTCGGTGAACATCGCCACGCACGCCGGCATGATCGTCTCCATCTCGTCCTTGCGGACGCGGCGGACGTACGGGTCCGGCTCGATGTCGTCGGGCATCCGGTCGGTGACCATCAGCGGCTGGCGGGCGCGGACCTCGCGGGCCGGGCCCCAGTGCGGCTCCAGCAGCCGCCACAGCTGGGCGGTGGGCTCGGCCGGGCCGACGATGGAGGAGCAGCGGCGGCCGGCCCGGCGGGCGCGGTCGGCGAAGGCGCGCACAGCGCGCGCGGTGGCGCAGATGGGCACGAGGTTGGCGCCCGCGTAGCACAGCGACGTGAGCATGCCGTCCTCGTACCAGCCCCACATCTCGCCGCCGAGGCGCCAGGGGTCCAGGCCGGCGACCTGGACCCGGGAGGTCACGAAGGCGTTGGCGACCGGCTCGCGGTTCAGGACGGCGAGCGCGGCGTCCAGGTCGCTCGGTTCGAGGACCCGGGAGGTGGTCTGGGTCAGCACGTGCGGGGCCCTCCGGGGTCAGCTGCTGGTCTCCGCACTGTACCCGCGGATGCGCTGCGCTTGCTCGGGCGGAGGGCGCCTGAGAGCTCGGAGGGTTCTGTGGTCGCGCGTGTGCGGGCCGTTCGTGGCTGGTCGCGCAGTTCCCCGCGCCCCTTCGGGGGCGCGGCACCACTGACGTTGCTCAGCCGGCGACCGAGATGGTCGGTTCGCCACTTTCCACGCCCTCGGCCTCCATCTGTTCGGCCAGCTTCATGGCCTCTTCGATGAGGGTCTCGACGATCTTGGACTCGGGGACGGTCTTGATGACCTCGCCCTTGACGAAGATCTGGCCCTTGCCGTTGCCGGAGGCGACGCCGAGGTCGGCCTCGCGGGCCTCGCCGGGGCCGTTGACGACGCAGCCCATGACGGCGACGCGCAGCGGGACCTCCATGCCGGTGAGGCCGGCGGTCACTTCCTCGGCGAGCTTGTAGACGTCGACCTGGGCGCGGCCGCAGGACGGGCAGGAGACGATCTCCAGGCCGCGCTGGCGCAGGCCGAGGGACTGGAGGATCTGGAGGCCGACCTTGACCTCCTCCACGGGCGGGGCGGACAGCGAGACGCGGATGGTGTCGCCGATGCCCTGGGAGAGCAGCGCGCCGAAGGCGACGGCCGACTTGATCGTGCCCTGGAAGGCGGGGCCGGCCTCGGTGACGCCGAGGTGGAGGGGGTAGTCGCACTGGGCGGCGAGCTGGCGGTAGGCCTCGATCATCACGACCGGGTCGTTGTGCTTGACCGAGATCTTGATGTCGCGGAAGTCGTGCTCCTCGAAGAGGGAGGCCTCCCAGAGGGCGGACTCGACCAGCGCCTCGGGGGTGGCCTTGCCGTACTTCTCGAGCAGCCGCTTGTCGAGGGAGCCCGCGTTGACGCCGATCCGGATCGGGGTGCCGTGGTCGCGGGCGGCCTTGGCGATCTCCTTGACCTGGTCGTCGAACTTCTTGATGTTGCCCGGGTTCACGCGGACCGCGGCGCAGCCGGCCTCGATGGCGGCGAAGACGTACTTCGGCTGGAAGTGGATGTCGGCGATGACCGGGATCTGGGACTTCTTCGCGATGATCGGCAGCGCGTCGGCGTCGTCCTGGGTGGGGCAGGCGACGCGGACGATCTGGCAGCCGGACGCGGTCAGCTCGGCGATCTGCTGGAGGGTGGCGCCGATGTCCGAGGTGCGGGTGGTCGTCATGGACTGGACCGAGACCGGCGCGTCCCCGCCGACCGCCACGGATCCGACCTGGATCTGCCGGCTCTTCCGGCGCTCGGCGAGCTTGGTCGGAACGGACGGCATGCCGAGAGAAATCGCAGTCATCTGCTGTGCAACCCCAAGTCGTGGATCAAGGTCCGGTCCCGTTCAGCGGCGGGCTCCGGCCTTCGAGATTACGGCACCGGCCAGAACCTAAGCACATCACACCCGAGAACCACTCGAACGGGAGGCGGCCCGGCGGGTGAATGCCGCCGGGCCGCCGGGAACGCCGTGTGGCTACGAGATTCTGACCGGGTTAACGACGTCCGCGATCAGCACCAGGATCGTGAAGCAGACGAAGATCCCGGCCACCACGTAGGCCACCGGCATCAGCTTCGCCACGTCGAAGGGTCCCGGATCGGGGCGGCGCAGCAGCCGGGCGGTGTGCCGGCGCAGCGACTCCCACAGGGCGCCCGCGATGTGCCCGCCGTCGAGCGGGAGCAGCGGGAGCATGTTGAACAGGAACAGGGACAGGTTGAACATCCCGACCAGCATCAGGGCCATGCCGAGCTGCTGGGTCGCCGGGATGTCGAGGGTGAAGATCTCGCCGCCGACGCGGGCCGCGCCGACCACGCCCATCGGGGAGTCGGGTTCGCGGGGGGCGCCGTCGAAGGCCGCGTTCCACAGGGCGGGGATCTTGCCGGGCAGCGCGGCGAGGGAGTCGACGGCGTCGCCGACCCGGTCGGTCATCCAGGTCACCGAGTCGCCGAAGTCCTGCTTGACCACGCCGGTGGCGGCGCTGAAGCCGAGGAAGCCGGCGGTGACGTACTGGCCTTCGACGACCTGGCCGTTGCCGTCCTTCTTCAGGACCTGGTTGGTGGCGATCGTGGCGTGCAGGGTGACTTCCTCGCCCTTGCGGTCGACGACGATCGCGACCTTCTCGCCGGGGCTGGAGCGGATCAGGTCGGAGAGCTGGTTCCAGTTGTCGGTGCGGACGCCGTCGAAGGCGACGATCTTGTCGCCGGCCCGCAGGCCGGCCGCAGCGGCCGGGGAGGCGGGGTCGGAGTCCTTGCAGGTGTCACGGTTCTGGCTCTGCGGGACGACGCACTTCTGGACCTCGCTGACCGCGGTGGTCTGCTGGGTGACGCCGAAGCCCATGAGCACGATGAAGAACAGGGCGATGGCGAGCACCAGGTTCATGAAGGGGCCCGCGAACATCACGATGACCCGCTTCCACGGTTTGCGGGTGTAGAAGAGGCGGGTCTCGTCGCCGGGGCGCAGTTCCTCGAAGGCGGCGGAGCGGGCGTCCTCGATCATGCCGCGCCACGGGGAGGTGGAGCGGGCCTCCACCCGGCCGTCGGGGCCGGGCGGGAACATGCCGATCATGCGGATGTAGCCGCCGAGCGGGATGGCCTTGACGCCGTACTCGGTCTCGCCCTTCGTGCGGGACCACAGGGTCGGGCCGAAGCCGACCATGTACTGCGGCACGCGGATGCCGAACATCTTGGCCGTGGAGAGATGACCCAGCTCGTGCCAGGCGATCGAGAACAGCAGGCCGACCGCGAAGACGACTATGCCGAGGATCATCATCAGGGTCGTCATGCACGGGCCTCCGCCGTCATCGCCGTCAGTTCCCGGGCCCGGGTGCGCGCCCAGGTCTCCGCTTCGAGGACGTCCGCCACGGTGAGCGAGGTTCCCGTGCGCGGGGTGCCGTGCTCCTCGACCACCCGGGTCACGGTCTCGATGATCCCGTTGAACGGCAGCGCGCCGGCGCGGAAGGCCTCCACGCACTCCTCGTTGGCCGCATTGAACACCGCCGGGGCGGTGCCCGCGAGCTCACCGACGTGGCGGGCGAGGTTCACCGAGGGGAAGGCCTCGTTGTCGAGGGGGAAGAACTCCCAGGTGGAGGCCTTGCTCCAGTCGAACGCCGGGGCGGCGTCGGGGACGCGCTCGGGCCAGCCGAGACCGATGGCGATCGGGCCCCGCATGTCGGGGGGCGTCGCCTGCGCGAGGGTCGATCCGTCCGTGAACTCCACCATCGAGTGGACATACGACTGCGGGTGCACGACGACCTCAATGCGGTCGAAGGGAATGTCGTAGAGCAGGTGCGCCTCGATCACCTCCAGGCCCTTGTTCACGAGGGTCGCGGAGTTGATGGTGATGACCGGGCCCATCGCCCAGGTGGGGTGGGCGAGGGCGTCCTCGACGGTGACGGAGGCCAGCTCGTCCTTGGTGCGGCCCCGGAACGGGCCGCCGGAGGCGGTGACGACAAGTTTGCGCACGTCGGCGCGGGTGCCCGCGGCGAGGGCCTGGAAGAGGGCGGCGTGCTCGGAGTCGACCGGGATGATCTGGCCGGGCTTGGCGAGCGCCTTGACCAGCGGGCCGCCGACGATGAGCGACTCCTTGTTGGCGAGCGCGAGGGTACGGCCCGCCTCCAGGGCGGCGAGGGTCGGGGCGAGGCCGATGGAGCCGGTGATGCCGTTCAGCACGGTGTGGCAGTCGGAGCCGGCGAGCCGGGTGGCCGCGTCCGGGCCGGCCAGGATCTCGGGCAGCGGCTCCCCCGGGCCGTACTCGGCGCTCAGGGCCTCGCGCAGCGCGGGCACCACGTCCTCGCGGGCGACCGCCACGGTCCGCACCCGCAGCCGCCGCGCCTGCTCGGCGAGGAGGGCGACCCGCCCGCCGTTGGCGGACAGGCCGGTCACCCGGAAGCGGTCCGGGTTGCGCAGCACGAGATCGATGGCCTGGGTGCCGATCGACCCGGTGGAGCCGAGGATCACCACGTCCTTCGGGCCGTCTTCCGTCACCGGGTCGTAGAGGCGGTGCGGATCCGCGAGGGGGGAGGGACTGTCGCTCATCCCCCCATTGTGGCCGCACGGGAGGGCCGTCAGGACAGCGCGTCCCTCGGGTGGGTGTCGCCGGTCAGTCGGGGACGGTGCGGCGTACGTCGGGGCGGGGGGTTTCGGGGGTGTGGGTGTCGGCGATCCAGGGGCCGTCGTCGGAGGGGTCGACCACGCCCTCTTCGAGCCATGCGTAGGTGCCGGACAGGACGCCCTTCACCAGCTTGCGGTCGAGGTCGTCGGTGTTGTTCCACAGGCGGGTGAAGAGGGCGTCGACGCGCAGGCGGGCCTGGTGGCAGAAGACGTCGGCGAGCTGGTAGGCCTCGCGGCCGTTCTCGCCCCGGGAGCGGAGGAGTTCGGCGCGGACGCAGGCGGCGCTCATGGCGAAGAGTTCGGCGCCGATGTCGACGATCCGGCCGAGGAAGCCCTGCTTGGTCTCCATGCGGCCCTGCCAGCGGGACATGGCGTAGAAGGTGGAGCGGGCGAGTTTGCGGGCGGTGCGCTCGACGTAGCGCAGGTGCGGGGAGAGGTCGACGCCGCCGTGCCGGAACTCGGCGTAGGAGCGGGGCAGCCGGCCGGGACCCGCGATGAGCCTGGGCAGCCACTTGGCGTAGAAGACGCCCGCCTGGGCGCCCGCCCTCGCCTTGTCCCGGAGGGACTTGTCGGGGTCGATGAGGTCGCCGGCGACGGAGAGGTGGGCGTCGACCGCCTCGCGGGCGATGAGGAGGTGCATGATCTCCGTCGAGCCCTCGAAGATGCGGTTGATGCGCAGGTCGCGCAGGATCTGCTCGGCGGGTACGGCCCGCTCGCCGCGCGCCTTGAGCGACTCGGCGGTCTCGAAGCCGCGGCCGCCGCGGATCTGGACGAGTTCGTCGGCCATGAGCCAGGCCATCTCGGAGCCGTACAGCTTGGCGAGGGCGGCCTCGATGCGGATGTCGTTGCGGTCCTCGTCGGCCATCTGGGACGACAGGTCGAGGACGGCTTCGAGGGCGAACGTCGTCGCGGCGATGAAGGCGATCTTCGAGCCGACGGCCTCGTGCAGGGCGACCGGCTTGCCCCACTGCTCGCGCACCCCGGCCCATTCGCGGGCGATCTTCAGGCACCACTTGCCGGCGCCGGCGCACATCGCGGGCAGGGACAGGCGGCCGGTGTTCAGCGTGGTCAGGGCGATCTTCAGGCCGGCGCCCTCGGGGCCGATGCGGTTCGCGGCGGGGACGCGCACGCCCTGGAAGCGGGTGACGCCGTTCTCGATGCCGCGCAGGCCCATGAACGCGTTGCGGTTCTCGACGGTGATGCCCGGGGAGGACGCCTCGACGACGAACGCGGTGATGCCGCCCTTGTGGCCCTCGGTCTGCGGGACGCGGGCCATGACGACGAGCAGGCCGGCGACCACGCCGTTGGTGGTCCAGAGTTTCACTCCGTCGAGGACGTAGTCGTCGCCGTCCGGCACGGCGGTGGTGGCGAGGCGGGCCGGGTCGGAGCCGACGTCGGGCTCGGTGAGGAGGAAGGCGGAGATGTCGGTGCGGGCGCAGCGCGGCAGGAAGCGTTGCTTCTGCTCGGGCGTGCCGAACATCTTCAGCGGCTGCGGGACGCCGATGGACTGGTGGGCGCTGAGCAGGGCGCCGACGGCGGGGCTGGCGGAGCCGGCCAGGGCGAGGGCCTTGTTGTAGTAGACCTGGGTGAGGCCGAGGCCGCCGTACTCGGGGTCGATCTTCATGCCGAGCGCGCCGAGTTCCTTCAGCCCGTTGATGGTCTCGTCGGGGATGCGGGCCTCGCGTTCGATGCGGGCGGAGTCGATCTCGGTCTCGCAGAAGGCGCGCAGTCGGGCCAGGAACTCCTCGCCGCGGCGCACGTCCTCGTCGGCCGGGAGCGGGTGGGGGTGGATGAGGTCGAGGCGGAAGCGGCCGAGGAACAGCTCCTTGGCGAAGCTGGGCTTGCGCCAGTGCTGTTCCCGGGCCGCCTCCGCCACCTGGCGGGCCTCACGTTCGGTGACGACGGGTCGGGTGGTGGGAGTGGCGGACATGAGGCTCACCTCGCCGCGAATCGGGATCAGGGTCCAATTGGTTACCGACGGGTGCTACGCGATCGTATGTACCCGATAACGGACGGTCGCACCAGCCTCCGCGGGGCCGTTCGGCCCAGCCGTGGTGTTCACTGGCTGCGGAGCAAGCGCGGAAAGAAAGCTGTCGAAGCGCTTCGACAGCCTATGGACACCCACTCGCGCTGGGGCTACTGTCGAACCACCCTCACCCGCCGTTGTTCGCAGTGCGCTTTGTCGAAGCGCTTCACAAAGCTTGGAGAGCGGATGGTCACCCTCGCCGAGGTCGCCCAGCACGCCGGAGTCTCGGCGAGCACGGTGAGCTATGTCCTCAGCGGCAAGCGGTCCATCTCGGCGACCACCCGGCAGCGGGTCGAGCAGAGCATCCGGGAGCTGGGGTACCACCCGAACGCCGGTGCCCGCGCCCTGGCCAGCAGCCGGTCGAACATCATCGCGCTGATGATCCCGCTGCGCACCGACATGTACGTGCCGGTGATGATGGAGATCGCCATCGCGGTGGCCACCACCGCCCGCGTCCACGGCTACGACGTGCTGCTGCTGACCGGCGAGGAGGGCCCCGACGCGGTGCGCCGGGTCACCGGCAGCGGGCTCGCCGACGCGATGATCCTCATGGACGTCGAGCTGGAGGACGAGCGGCTGCCGCTGCTGCGCGGCGCCGGCCAGCCGTCGGTGCTGATCGGTCTGCCCTCCGACACCACCGGTCTGACCTGCGTGGACCTCGACTTCACGGCGACGGGCGCGCTGTGCGTGGAGCATCTGGCCTCGCTCGGGCACCGGGACATCGCCGTCATCGGCGAGGCCCCGGCGGTCTACGAGCGGCACACCGGCTTCGCCGAACGCACCCTGCAGGGGCTGCGCGGCCGCGCCCGCGAGCTGGGGCTGCGGGTGCTGCACCGCCCGTGCGAGGGCGGGTACGACGCGATGGCGGCGACGCTCGCCCGCATCTTCGACGAGCGTCCGGCGACCACCGGGTTCGTGGTGCAGAACGAGTCGGCGGTCGAACCGCTGCTCGCCCTGCTGCGCCAGCAGGGCCGGGCGGTGCCGGAGGACGTCTCGGTGGTGGCGATCTGCCCGGACCAGGTCGCCGTGCAGGCCTCGGTGCGGCTGACCTCGGTCGCCATCCCGGCCCAGGAGATGGGCCGGTACGCCGTGGAGCACCTGGTCGCCAAGCTGGACGGGCGCGGCAGCGACGAGGTCGTGCTGATCGCGCCCGAGCTGACGGTCCGCGCGAGCACGGGACCGGCGCCCGCCCTCTCCTGACGCCTCCCCCACCCCGGCCCCACCCGCCCGGTCCTGCGCGGACCACCTCGTCCTGGCCCTTCCCGGGGCACCCCCATGTCTTCAGGAGCACGCCACGTGATTCAGCCTGCCGAAATCCAGCCCAAGGTCAGCCTCGCGCAGTCCTCCCCCACCGTCGGCACGTTCCGCGAGCAGGGCGGCGCGCTGGAGTGGAGCGGCCGTCAGGAGACGCTGCGGATCGAGCCGTGGGGTCCGGACGCGGTCCGGGTGCGCGCCCGGCTGGGCGGCCCGGTCCTCGACGGACTGCCGGGCGCCCTGCTCCCCGAGGCCCCGCCCACCGCGTCCACCGTCAAGACGGGTGACGGCGAGGGCCGGCTGACGGTGGGCGCGCTGACCGTGCGGGTGAGCGCCGAGGGCCTGGTCCGCTTCGAGCGCACCGATGACGGCGGGGAACTGCTGGCCGAGGAGCGCGCCCACTTCTGGTGGCCGGGCCCGCGGCTGTACACGGCGGTCGGCAACGGGTACCACCGGCTGGAGCAGCGGTTCGCCGCGTACGACGACGAGAAGCTGTACGGCCTCGGCCAGCACCAGCACGGCCGGCTGGACCAGAAGGGCCTGGTGCTGGACCTGGTCCAGCGCAACGCCGAGGTCTCCGTCCCGGTCCTGACCTCCAGCCGCGGCTACACCCTGCTGTGGAACAACCCGGCGATCGGCCGGGTGGAGCTGGCGCACAACGGGACCCGCTGGGTGGCGGACTCGGCCCGCCAGATCGACTACTGGATCACCGCGGGCGCCCCGGCCGACGCCCAGCGCCGCTACAGCGCGGTCACCGGCCGCACCCCGATGCTGCCCGCGTGGGCGGCGGGCTTCTGGCAGTGCAAGCTGCGCTACCGCACCCAGGACGAACTCCTCGCCGTGGCACGGGAGTACAAGCGCCGGAACCTGCCCATCGACGTGATCGTGTGCGACTTCTTCCACTGGACGCACCTCGGCGAGTGGAAGTTCGACCCGAAGGAGTGGCCGGACCCGGCGGCGATGGTGCGCGAGCTGGACGAGCTGGGCATCAAGCTGGTCGTCTCGGTGTGGCCGTCGGTGTCCCCGCTGAGCGAGAACCACGCGCCGATGGAGCAGCGCGGCTACTTCATCGGCACCCAGTACGGCCCGCTGGCGCACGCCGACTGGCCCGACAAGGAGGTCGCCTCCACGGTCCAGGTGGCCTTCTACGACGCGACCAACCCCGAGGCGCGCGCGTTCGTGTGGTCCCGGATCCGCGACAACTACGTGGTGCCGTACGGCATCAAGTCGTTCTGGCTGGACGCCTGCGAGCCGGAGCTGAAGCCGGGCTTCCAGGAGAACCTGCGGTACTGGGCGGGGCCGGGCCTGGAGGTCGGCAACATCTATCCGGCGGAGAACGCCCGCGCCTTCCACGAGGGCCTGACGGCGGCCGGCGAGGACGAGATCATCACCCTCAACCGCTCGGCCTGGGCGGGCAGTCAGCGCTACGGCGCGGCCCTGTGGTCCGGTGACATCGGCACCGACTTCGCCACCCTGCGCCGCCAGATCGCCGCCGGGCTCAACACGGCCCTGTCGGGCATCCCGTGGTGGAACACCGACATCGGCGGCTTCCACGGCGGCGACCCGGACGACGCGGCGTACCGCGAGGTGATGGTCCGCTGGTTCCAGTTCGGCGCGCTGTCCCCGCTGATGCGGCTGCACGGCTTCCGCGACCCGGGGATGCCGCTCGGCCCGGAGATGACCGGCGGCCCGAACGAGGTGTGGTCGTACGGCGAGGAGGCCGGCGCGATCATGGAGCGGTATCTGCGGCTGCGCGAGCGGCTGAAGCCGTATGTGCTGAAGGTGATGCGCGAGGCCCACGAGGAGGGGCTGCCGGTGATGCGGCCGCTGTTCCTGGAGTTCCCGCAGGACCAGACGGCCTGGTCGGTGGACGACGCCTATCTCCTGGGCGGGGATCTGCTGGTCGCCCCGGTGCTGACCGCGGGCGCCACGGCCCGCACGGCCTATCTGCCGGCGGGCGCCGTCTGGACGGACGCGTGGACCGGTGCGACGTACGAGGGGGGTACGGCCGTGACGGTCGAGGCCCCGCTGGACCGCATCCCGCTGTTCCTGCGGGACGGGGCGCGGCTGCCCGTGGCGGAGTAGCCGCTTCGGGCGGGGGCGGCCGGAGAGGGGACCGGCTGCCCCCGCCCCGCCGGTCAGCCGCCGCTGACGGTGAGGTTGTTGGTGGTGAAGTTCAGGCCGCCCGCGGACGAGGTGATCTCGTAGCCGAACTGGACGTCACCGATGGTCTCGTTGCCCATCCACTTCTTGGTGTCCTTGATCCACTTCAGGATCGGCAGGATGTTCACCGTGCCGGAGCTGGAGTCCGAGGTGCGCAGGAACGAGAAGACCTCGTTGTGGCCGTTGCTGCCCTTGTAGACGTTCCAGGTGTGGCCGCCGAGGGTGACGGTGCCCTGGGAGGTGCCGAGCGGGCCGACGGCGCCGTTGTGGTTGACCCAGAGCATGATCTCGTAGTCGTAGTCGGTGTCCCAGATGTCGTACGACGTGTTGTACGCGCCGGACGACGGGACGGTGACGTTGTAGCTGCTGGTCAGCGAGGTGATCGAGGTGATCGGCTTGTTGATCACCTTCTTGGAGTTGGGGTACGACTTGATGCCCCCGGTGTCGGGGTGGTCGGCCCAGACGCCCCAGTTGGTGCCGGAGTTGGCCCAGACGCACTGGCTGCCGGCGCCGGAGCCCCAGATGTTGTTGTAGAGGGTGTAGCCGTTCAGCGTGGTGTTGCCCCACTGGTCGCAGGAGTTCCAGACGGCGGCGTGCGCGGGGGCGGAGGCGAGGCCGACGGTGGCGCCGAGGGCGAGCGCCGGGGCCAGCAGGGCCTTGGTGATCCTGCTCAGGGTGCGTGCTTCCATGGGTGTCCCTTCCATGGGTGGGGGAAATGTGGGGGTCACCGCGTCCCCAGGTCGAGGACGCGGTCCTCTCCGGCGGTCAGGTCGAGGTGACCGGTGCCGGAGGGGGTCCTGAGTTCCACGCGGGTGGTGCGGGAGGGCCGTACGACGGCGGTCGTCCCGGTGCGGCTCCACGTGAGGTCGATCCGCGCGCCGAACCGGGTCCGCACACCGCGCAGTTCGCCCTCGCCGAGCCGGTCCGGGAGGGCGGGGAGCAGCACGAGCCGGCCGGGCGTCGACTGGACGAGCATCTCGATCAGCACGGCGGGCAGGGTGTGCGCGGCGTCCGCGTTGTAGACGTCGCGGCGGGGGTAGTGGGCGCTCATCAGGGAGGCGTGGAAGAAGTCGCCGCCGAGGACCTGGTCGAGCGCGTGCGCGACCCGGCCGGCGTCCCGCAGGCGGGCGGCGATCAGGGCGTGGTGCAGATGGCCGTGCGCGGAGTCGTTCTCGGCGCCGCGCAGTTCGAGCGCCCGGTGGGCGGCCTCGGCCAGGGCGGGGGTGTCGTAGGGGTTGATCTCGTCCAGGGGCCACACGCCGTAGAGGTGGCTGAGGTGGCGGTGGTCGTAGGAGTCCGTGAGGCCGGGCCAGGCCCATTCGGCGAGGGCGCCGTCGGCGTTGATCCGGTGGGGCGGGAGCCGGTCGGCGAGGGCGCGCCAGCGGTCGGCGTCGGGTCCCGGGTGGTACGCGGCCGCGGTGCGCAGGGCGTGCCGGGCGGCGGAGAGGTCCATGGCCGCGTTGAGGGCGCCCCAGCTGCCGTTCGCGGGGCGGTTCTCCGGTGAGTAGGAGGGGACGATCACCAGGTGGCCGTCGGCGTCGGTGCGGGTGAGGAAGTCCTCGTAGAAGCGGGCGGCTTCGGCGAGCGCGGCGGCGGTGCGCGGGTCGCGGGTGCCGTGGGTCTCGTCGTGGTCGACGAGCGGTTTGAGCAGCCAGTCGGCGCCGGCGGTCCACAGGTGCAGGGGGTATTCGCGGCTGAAGTGGTAGGCGTGCCCGGACTCGCCGTCGGTGTGCGCGGGTGCGACGGCGCCGCGGGTGCCGAAGACGGCGCGGGCGTTGTCCCGCCAGTCGGCGAGCTGCCCGTGGACCAGCGCCGCGTGGGCCTCGGTGACCTCGGGCAGGGCGCCCGCCGCGGCGGAGGCGGTCTGGAGGTTGAGGTTGGCGTCGTTGGTGAAGGCGCCCGCCCAGGCGGTGTCCCAGTCGCCGGTCCACAGGCCGGTCAGGCGGGGCGGGAACATGCCGCTCGCCGACAGCAGGTGATAGCGGCCCGCGGCGAACAGCCGCTCCAGGAGGGCGGTGCTGCGCGGGCGGCTCAGCAGCTCGGAGCCGGGCAGGGCGCGCTCGGCCGGGTCGGCGGCGAGGTCGAGGGTGACGCGGGTGTAGGCGGTGCGGTGCCCGGCGGTGTGCCGGGCGAGGAGGTCGTCGTACGACCTGCCGTCGAGGAGTTCCCGCAGGGCGCGGCCCTCGGCGACCAGGTCCAGCTCTCCGGTGTGCCGGCGCACCCGGGTGAGGAGCGTCAGCGCCGTCGCGCCCTCGATGCGCGCGCCGGGCGGCGCCAGCCGGGTCGTGCCGCCCTCGACGACGGCCAGGGCGACCCCGGTGTACGCGAGGTCGCTGCCCGGGTAGCGCACGCGCAGGCCGAGCAGGGCGCCGTCGGCGGTGAGCACGGCGCCCTCCCCGACCCCGAGCCCGTGCGGGGCGCCGGGGAGGCGGGGGTCGAGGGAGAGGCCGAGGGTGAGGTGGGGGGCGGTGACGCGCTGGACGATGACGTCGTCGGCGCGGGAGACGAAGACGCGGCTGGTCCGCTCGCCGTGGACGGCGGTGACCTCGCCGGTGGTGAAGTCGACGGACCGCCGGTAGGGGCCGTCCGGGGCGGTGGCGGCGCGCAGGCGGGTCTGGAAGGCCGGGTGGAAGGAGCGCACCCAGTGCAGCGGGCGGCCGTCGGTGAAGGTCTCGGCGGCGGTGAGGTCGCCCGCCAGCAGACGGTCCTGGAGGGCGGGGAGGGCGGCGGCGAGCCGGGGCGGGCGGCGGTAGCGTTCGTCGCCGGCGGGGCGGACGAGGGTGTGGTGGGTGACGATGACCCGGTTGTCGTTCGAGTCGCCGAACACCAGGGCGCCGTGGCGGCCGTTGCCGCTGAGGAAGGCGTCCTCCCAGCGGCCGGCGGGCCGGGGCTCCCAGGTGCCGTGCACGGGGCCGGTGGCGGGGGCCTCGTCCCGGGGATGCGTGCCGTCCACGGCCGGGGCGGTCCCGGCGGGGTGCGGGTTCACGGGCGTACCGCTCATGGCCGCAGCACCGCCACGCCGTAGCGGTCCAGGCGGACCTCGTCCGTCACCGTCGCTCCGGTGAGCAGGTCGTGGTGGCGGCCCGGCACCGGTACGGTCACCGGCTCGCGGCCGTGGTTGAGCACGAACAGCAGCGCGCCGCGGCGCACCGCCTCGACCGTGGCCGGAAGGTCCGCCAGGACCGGGCGGACGCCGGCCTCTTCGGCGGCGCGGGCGAGCAGGCCGCGCAGGGCGTCCGGTTCGGGGAGGGTGGAGACGTACCAGGCGCGGCCCCGGCGCAGCACGGCGGGCAGTCCGTCCAGCTCGCCGCCCCGGTAGGGGACGGTCTCGGTGACGTCGTCGGCGGCCTCGATCTCCTCCGACCACAGCGTGCCCCGGAAGCCGTCGCACGCGACGCTTGCCCCCGCGTCCAGGGGCCACCACTCGTGCAGCACGCGGACGCCGAACAGCTCGCGCAGCCGGGCGTCCATGCCGCCCGCGCGGACCCGGTCGTCCTCGTCGGCGACGCCGGTGAGGAAGCCGCTCACGAGGGTGCCGCCCGCGCGGACGTAGCCGAGCAGGTTCTCGATCGCGGCGTCGGTGAGGAGGTACAGCTGCGGGACGACGACCAGGCGGTAGCGGCTCAGGTCGTGCTCGGGGTGGGCGAAGTCGGTGGTGAGGTGGGCCTCCCACAGGGCGCGGTGCCAGGCGTGCAGCACGGCCGGGTGGTCGACCAGGGTGGACGGCCGGCCCTCCTGCGCGCCGGCCCACCAGGCGTGCCAGTCGTGCAGGATCGCGACGTCGGCCACGAGAGGGGTGCCGGTGACCTCGGTGAGCCGTTGCAGGTCCGCGCCGATCCGCTTGACCTCCTGGAAGGTACGGCCCTCCTCCCCCGCGTGGCTGACCATGCCGGAGTGGAACTTCTCCGCGCCCTGCCGGGACTGGCGCCACTGGAAGTAGCAGACGGCGTCCGCGCCGCGGGCCACGGCCTGGAGGGTCCAGAGCCGGTTCAGCCCGCGCGGCTTGGGGTGGTTCACGCCGCGCCAGTTGACCGGGCCGGCCGCCTGTTCCATCAGCATCCAGGGGCCGCGCGCCTGCGAGCGGGTCAGGTCCTGGACGAGGGCGCCGTGCTGGGCGCCGAGCGGGTCGCGCGGGTCCGGATAGAGGTCGACGGAGACGACGTCCTCCTCCTCGGCCCAGCGCCAGGCGTCCTGGCCGATCCACAGCGGCATGAAGTTGGAGGTGACCGGGAGGTGCGGGGTGTGCCGGCGCACGATGTCCCGCTCGGCGGTGTAACACTCCAGGAGCATGTCGGAGGTGAAGCGCCGGAAGTCCAGCACCTGCGCGGGGTTGGGCAGGTAGTGGGCGCGGCGGGGCGGGATGACGCTCTCCCAGGTGTCGTAGCCCTGGCTCCAGAAGGCGGTGCCCCAGGCGGTGTTGAGGGCGTCGAGGGTGCCGTACCGGTCCCGCAGCCACCGGCGGAAGCGCTCGGCGGCCTCGTCGCCGTAGTCGAAGGTGCAGTACTCGTTGTTGATGTGCCACAGGGTGAGGGCGGGGTGGTCGGCGTAGCGGGCGGCCAGGTCCTCGGTGATGGCGGCGGCGAACCGCCGGTAGACGGCGCTGGAGTGGGAGAAGTGCTGGCGCCCGCCCCAGTGTTCGGTGCGCCCGTCGGCGTCGCGGGGCAGGGTTTCCGGGTAGAGCCGGCCCATCCAGGGCGGGGGCGAGGCGGTGGGGGTGGCCAGGACGACGCCGATGCCGTGCGCGTGCATCAGGTCCATCAGCGTGTCCAGCCGGCCGAACTCCCGTGCGCCCGGCTCGGGTTCGAGCGTGGACCAGGAGAAGACGCCGAGGGTGACGGAGTTGACGCCGGCGTCCTTCATCAGCCGGACGTCCTCGTGCCAGGTCTCCTCGGGCCACTGCTCGGGGTTGTAGTCGCCGCCGAAGAGGATCCGGCCGCGGGTGACAGCGTTCAGGTGGGGCATCAGACCGGCTCTCCGTACTGGATTCCGCGGCCGTTGGTGGCGACGTAGACCCGGCCGTACACGCGCGGGTCGCCGGTGATCGTCTCGCCGGTCCAGCCCCACTGGTGCCGGTCGTCGTTGATCCGCACCCAGGTGCGGGCCCGGTCGTCGGAGCGGTACACGGCGGTGACGGTGCCGACCGTGCCGACCTGGTAGACGGCCGGGTAGTCCGCGCCGTCGGCGGCCTTGCCGAAGCCGAGGGCGTACGAGGCCCGGCAGCTGGTGACCTCGGTGAAGGCGGCCCCGCCGTCGGTGGACCGGTACAGCCCGTTCTCCTTGGCGGACAGCCACAGGTCGCCGGCGCGTCCGGGGGCCGCGACGAGCTTGAACTGGCTGTCGCCGGCGGGCAGTCCGGTCGCCCGCGCGGTGAAGGTGCGGCCGCCGTCGGTGCTGGCGGACACCGTTCCCGAGGCGGTGTCGTAGGCGTAGAACAGCGCCGGGTCGACCGGGTCGGCGACCGGTATGGCGCCCTTGGGGAAGGTGGCGACCTCGGACCAGGTCGCCCCGTGGTCCGCCGAGCGGTGGGCGGGGTAACGGGTGCCGTCCCAGTGCACGAACGTCCACAGCAGCACGCTCCCGTCGGCGCTGACGGCGATCGGCCCCGGCGCGTCCTCGGCGAGGCCGGGCTGGGTGGCGAAGGGCGCCCAGGTGCGGCCGCCGTCGTGCGAGTGGGCGCCGTTGCCGTGGTCGCCCCAGCCGGTGCGGACGACGTACGACGGTTTGCGCGCGGCCTGCGCGAGTCCCGTCGCGGTGCCGAACACCGGGTTGGCCGCCATGCCCCGCGAGGGGGACGCGGTGAGCCGCTCGTGGTACATCACGCCGATGTCCCCGAGCCCGCTGATCAGGTGCGCCTCCCCTTCCGGGGGCGAGATCAGCTGCCGCACGGACGCCTCCTCCAGCCCGCGGATTTCCGGCGCCCAGTGCCTGAGGTCGCGGGTGCCGTAGAGGGTGGCGCCGGTGCCGTAGACGATGTGGCGCGCGTCGTGGGGGTCGACGGCGAGGGCCTGGATCCACCAGCCGAACTTGGGCTTGTCCTGCCCCCACTTCAGGTACGGGGTCTCGGACACGTCGAGGACGGCCGACTCCTTCAGCGAGGTCCAGGAGCGTCCGCCGTCCGTGGAGCGGTAGAGGGTGTCGACGGCGGCCCAGCGGTTGTTGGTGGACACGACGACGGTCCCCGGGCGGCGGGCGTCGACGGCGACCCCGCCGTACCCGAAGGTGTCGGCGGCGCCGTCCGGCTTCGCGGGGGTCACCTCGGTCCACATGCCGGTGGCGCAGGCCAGCTTGTGGACGCTGCCGTCCGTCTGCCCGTTGGGGCCGGGCGCGTCGGCGTACGTCACGTACAGCTCGCGGGCGTGGCGGTCGTACGCGGCGCGCACCGGGACCTTGGCGGCGGCGCCGGACGGCTGTCCGGGGACGGGCTGCCAGCGGTCGCCGTCCGTGGTGCGGAACAGGTTCGGCGCGGTGCCGTCACCGTCGCCCCAGCCGGCGTAGACGGTGCGGCCGGCCGCGACGAGCAGGGTGACGCCCTGCCCGGAGGGGCTGGGGGTGACCGGGAAGCCGGTCGCGGGCGCCCAGGTGGCGCCCCGGTCGGTCGACTTGAGCAGTCCGTCGTGCCGGGTGCCCAGCCAGAGCGTGTCGCTGTCGCGCGGGTCGACCAGCAGCCGCTCGCCCGTTCCCCGCCCGTCCTCGTTGGCGCCGAGCTTCACGGCGAGGTCGGTGCGCCGCCAGGTGGCGCCCCGGTCCTCGGACCGCAGCACCGCCCCGTTGCCCGACCAGGGCTGGGTGTAGGTGCCGAGGGCGAGGTAGAGCCGGTCCGGGTGCGCGGGGTCGACCGCCATCGCCTCCACGCCGAGCAGGTTCCAGTCGTCCCAGCCGAGGTGGTCGGTCAGCGGGATCCAGCGGGCCGCCCGGTCGTCCCAGCGGTAGGCCCCGCCGATGTCGGTCCGGGCGTAGGCGAGCCCGCGGACGGCGGGGTGGAACAGCACGCCGGTGATGAATCCGGTACCGCCGATGACGACGTTGCGCCAGCGGTGGGCGGACGCTCCGGCGGCCTGGCCGACCTGCCCGGCCTGCCCGGCCTGGGCGGGGACGGCGGGCAGCGCGGTGACCGCGGCAGCGGCGGCGGTCCCGGCGAGAACGGTGCGCCTGGACGGGATGGACATGCTCATGACACAACCTCGGTTCGGAGGAATTCGGGTTCGGGAAGTGACTTCAGGGGCGCGGGGCTGTTTCGACATGCGGCTCCGCCGCGCGGGCGCGACCGACCACGACGAAGCCGCAGCCGCCATACGACCCGCACCCCTACGGCGAGAAGAACCTCACCCCTTCACCGCCCCCGTCAGCATCCCCTTCTTGAAGTGCTTCTGGACGAACGGCGACACCACCGCCACCGGCAGCAGCGCCAGCACCATCACCGCCATCTGCACGGCCAGCGCCGAGATCTGCCCGGTCTTGATGGCCTGGCTCATCCCCACCGGCTGCTCCTGCTTCTGCACCAGCTGGATCATGACGTTCTGCAGCGGCATCATGTCCTGGTCGGTGAGGTAGATCGACGCGTTGAACCAGGCGCTCCAGTACCCCACCGCGTAGAACAGCGTGATCACCGCGACCACGGCCCGTGACAGCGGCAGCACGATCTTCCACAGGATCCGCCAGTCCCCCGCCCCGTCGATCCGCGCGCTGTCGATCAGTTCGGGCGAGATGTTCATGAAGAACCCGCGCAGCACCAGGATGTTGAAGACGCTCACCGCGCTCGGCAGGATCAGCGCGAGATACGTGTCCGTCAGCCCCAGCGACTGCACCAGCAGGTACGTGGGGATCAGCCCCGCGCCGAAGAACATCGTCGCGAGCAGCGTCATCAGCATCCAGCGGTGCCCCAGCGACCCGCTGCGCGACAGCCCGTAGGCGGCGAGCACGGACACCGTCATCGAGAACAGCGTGCCGACGAGCGTGACGCCCAGGCTGACGAGGGTGGCTCGGGTGACCTGCCCGCCGCTCAGCAGCTCCTGGTAGGCGACGAAGGTGATGTCCCTGGGGATCAGCACCAGACCGCCGGCCTCGGTGATGGTCTTCTTCGACGACAGGCTGGTGACGATGACGATCCACAGCGGGAACAGCACGGCGAGGCAGGCACCGGCGAGGACGATCCCCTTGCCGGCGAGCCCGGCCCGTCCGGGCGGCTCCTCCCAGACGGGCCGCGGCGGGGCCTGCCACCAGCGGGGCGCCTTCTCCGCCACGGGTTCGTGCTTCTGGTCCAGGACGGCGGTCACTTCTTGTACACCCCCTGCTCGCCCATCATGTGGGCCACCTTGTTCGCGGCGAGCACCAGCGCCACGCTGACCAGTCCCTTGATCAGGCCCGCGGCCGCGGCGAAGCTGAAGTCCTGGTTGCGCACGCCGTTCCACCACACATAGGTGTCGAGCACCTCCGCCGCGCCCGGCCCGACCGCGTCGCGCTGCAGCAGGATCTGTTCGAAGCCGACGGTGAGCGCGTCGCCGACCCGCAGCACCAGCAGCAGCGCGATCACCGGCCGCAGCGCGGGCAGCGTGACGTGCCACAGGCGCCGCCAGCGCCCCGCGCCGTCCATGGCCGCCGCCTCGTAGAGGTCCGGGCTGACGGAGGCGAGCGCGGCAAGGAAGACGATGATGCCCCAGCCCGCGTCCTTCCAGACGCCCTCCGCCGTCACCAGGAACTTGAAGATCCCGGGGTCGGTCATGAGGTCGAAGCCCTCGTACCCGTGCCGGCGCAGGGTCTGCGCGATGATGCCGGCGCCGCCGAAGATCTGCTGGAAGACGGTGATGACCAGCACCCAGGAGAAGAAGTGCGGCAGGTAGAGGATGGCCTGCGACACCGCCCGCACCCGGGGCCTGATCACGCTGTTGATGAGCAGCGCGAGCGCGATCGGGATGGGGAAGAACAGCACGAGCTGGAGGAAGAACAGCACGAGCGTGTTGCGTACGGCGTCCCAGAACGCCGAGTCCTCGAAGATCCGCTGGAACTGCTCCAAGCCCACCCAGGGGCTCTCCAGCATGGCGGCGAACCCGTTGTCGCTGATGTACGGGTCGTACTCCTGGAAGGCGACGACGTTGCCCAGGATCGGTACGTAGTTGAAGACCAGGACCAGCGCGACGGCCGGCAGGGTCATCAGGATCAGCGTGCGGTCGCGGCGCAGCCTGAGCCGCAGGCTCAGCTTGCCGGGCCGTCGCGCGGGGCGCCGCCCGGAGGGGGTGTCCGGCGTCCGCGCCGCGGCCTTCCTCGTGTGCGCCTCGTCCCTGCTGCGAGGCACCGTGCTGTGGGACACGGCCGTCTCCTTGCCTCAGCGCCGGGTCACTGCGCGGAACCGTTGTCGTCGAGCAGCTTCTGGTACCAGTCCCGCAGCTTGTCACCGCCCTGCTTGCGCCAGTCGGAGACGGCCTGCTGCATGTCGCCGATCTTCTTGCGGCCGCGGACGATGTCGTCCTCCAGCTGCTCGAAGTCGTTGGAGAGGTTGGTGTAGCGGGCGGGCTCGGTGATCTGCATGCCCCAGAAGGCGGACCTGCTGGTGAAGGAGCCCATCCGCTGCTGCCACTCGACCTGCTCGCGGGTGATGTCCGGGAACTCCGGGTGGGCGATGGTGGGGGCGGGGCTGGCCAGCATCACATAGGCGTTGGCGACTTCCGCGTTGCCCTTGTCGTTCTTGAGCGGCATGCCGTCCTCGACGGTGTAGTGGGTGCCCTCGACCCCGTAGTTGGTGAGCATGTACTCCTTGGTGCCGTACGGGGCGGCGGTGACGTTCGCGGCGGCGAGCACGTCCTCGATGACGGCCTTGGACGCCTTCTTGTTGACGAAGGCGAAGATGCCGGCGGGCGATCCGGCCCACAGCCGCGGGTCGCCGCCGTCGTGGCCGAAGATGTCCATGCCGGCGATCCGGAACTCCGGGTTCTGGGCGGCCTGTTCGGACATCTTGCCCCACCAGTCCGAGATGTTGTTGTTGTACATCAGGACCTGGCCGGCGGTGAACCGGTCGCCCGCGGTGCCCTGGGTGGCCGCCTTGGCGTCGGGGTGGACCACGCCCGCGGCGTACAGCTTGCGGGTCCACTCCAGCGCCTCGAGGAACTCCTCGGTCTCGACGCGGTAGACCAGCTTGCCGTCGACCTGGTTCCAGCCGAGCGGCTTCTCGCTGCCGGACAGCACGCCGAAGATGTTGAAGGCGGTCCACTTCATGTCGTCGCAGGCCCACACCTTGGCGCGGGCGTTGGTGATGTCCTTGGCGAAGGACAGGAACTCGTCGGCGGAGCGCGGGGGCTGCCAGCCCTCCTTGTCGAAGACGTCCTTGCGGTAGAAGGGCACGATGCCGGTGACGGAGGGCGCCGGCTGGGGCAGGCCGCGCAGCTTGCCGCCGAAGATGGAGTACTGCCAGGCCTCGGTGGGGATGGCGGCCAGGTTGGGGTACTTCTTCACCGCGTCGCCCGACAGGTACGGGCCGAGGTCGGCGAACTTGCTGATGATGGCGCTGGGTATCTTGCCGCCCATGTTCCAGCTGGGGATGACCACGACGTCCGGCATGTCGCTGGAGGCGAGGACCGCGCCCAGCTTCTCGTCGTAGGTGATGCCGTCCTGGTTCTGCCAGGTGATGTCGACGCCGATCAGGTCGTTCATCGCCGCGTAGTAGGCGTTGTTCCCCTTCGGCGGGCTGCCCCAGAACGGCGACATGATCCTGATGGAGCCGCCCTTGCCGAGCTTCTTCGGCACGGACGTCTTCAGGTCGGCGAGCACGACCTTGCGGGTGAAGCCGACGGCGGAGCCGTTCTTCGCCGGGATGTCCGGGGTCACCACGTTGCTGGCGACGTACGCCGGTAGCAGCTTGCGCGCCTTCTTGCCCGACGTGGTGCCCTCGCGGGAGTCGCCGTCCTCCGAGCCGCCACAGGCGGCGAGCAGCGGCATGCCCCCGGCCACCGCTGCGGTGGCGACCGCCGTGGAGGCGAGGAAGCTCCTCCGGCTCGGGCCGGAGGAGACGGAAGCGGCGTTCGGCGTCATTGCGTCAACCCTTCGTGGCGCACCAGGACACCCGGCGGTGGGGCCGTCGGCTGCGGTGTCTTCAGTGGAACTGGCTGAGCCGAAGCGTTCCTTCGACTTCTGAAGGTCGGTGCGTCGAAGCGCTTCGATGTTGCTGCGAGGTTAAGTGAACCCCCGGGGGTGCACAAGGGTCGTTTCCAAGATTCCTCAAAGGCGCGGACCCGGAATCCGGGTCCCCGGCGCTCCCCCGTACACACCTTGAAATGTCGGCGGGACCCGGGAGTTGATGCACCGCGATGTCTTGACACCCGGCCCTGCTCCCACTGAGCATCGAAGCGCTTCGAAAGCGCCTCGTCGCTCCATTCCGAGGGGAACCCCACGTGACCGAACGAACGCCGCCCGCACCGCCTTTTCGTGACCGGCACCTGCCGTTCGCGAAGCGCATCGACGACCTGCTGTCGCGGCTCACCCTCGACGAGAAGCTCTCCTTCCTGCACCAGTTCGCGCCCGCCGTGGACCGCCTCGGCATCGCCGCGTTCCGCACCGGCCAGGAGGCCCTGCACGGGGTGGCCTGGATGGGCCCGGCGACGGTGTTCCCTCAGGCCGTGGGGATGGGCGCGACATGGAACCCGGAGCTGGTGCGCCGGGTCGGCGAGGCGGTATCGCAGGAGGTGCGCGCGATGCGCGCCCGCGACGAGCGGGTCGGGCTCAACGTGTGGGCGCCGACGGTGAACCTGCTGCGCCATCCGCTGTGGGGCCGCAACGAGGAGGGCTACTCGGAGGACCCCCGGCTCACCTCGGCCATCGCCACCGCCTACACCCGCGGGCTGCGCGGCGACCACCCGGTGTACTGGCGCACGGCCCCCGTCCTCAAGCACTGGCTCGCCCACAACAACGAGACGGACCGGGACACCTCCTCGGCCTCGGTCCGCCCGCGCGTGCTGCACGAGTACGACCTGCGGGCCTTCCGCGACACCGTCGAGGCGGGCGCGGTCGCCGGGGTGATGCCGGCGTACAACCTGGTCAACGGCCGCCCCAACCACGTCTCCCCGTACCTGCGCGAGCAGTTGCGCACCTGGACCGACCAGGAGCTGCTGGTCTGCTCGGACGCGGGCGCGCCGTCCAACCTGGTCGACTCCGAGCACTACTTCGACACCCACGAGGAGGCGACGGCGGCGGTGCTGCTGGCCGGCGTGGACAGCTTCACCGACCACGGCACGGACGGCTCGAAGATCACCGCCCGGCTGCGGGGCGCCCTGGCGAAGGGCCTGCTCACCGAAGCGGACATCGACACGGCCGTCCGCCGCCAGCTCTCGGTGCGCTTCCGGCTCGGCGAGTTCGACGGCCCCGGCGCGTACGCCGCCCCGGGCGCCTTCGACACCCCCGAGCACCGGGCGCTCGCGCAGGAGGCGGCCGAGCAGGCCATCGTCCTGCTGAAGAACGACGGGCTCCTCCCGCTGGCGCCGGACACCCGGATCGCCGTCGTCGGCCTGCTCGCCGACGAGTGCAAGCTCGACTGGTACAGCGGCACGCTGATCCACCGGTCCACCCCGCTGGAGGGGCTGCTGGAACGGTTCGGCGCCGACCGGGTGAGCTTCGCGGAAGGCGTGGACCGCATCCGGCTCAGGACGGCCGAGGGCACGTATCTGCGCGTACCGCCGGCCGAGCGGGCGGACGGCCCGGCGCGCGGCGCCGAGGGCGCGCTCGACCCGGCGCTGCTCGCCGGCCGCACCGACCTGCCGCCGCTGACCACCGGCGCCGACGGCACCGAACTGGCCCTGATCGACTGGGGCGAGGACGTGCTGACGCTGCGCGCCCCCGACGGCCGCTATCTCTCCGTCGCCGAGGACGGTTACGTCCGCGCCTCCGCGGACCAGCCCGGCGGCTGGGTCGTGCAGGAGACGTTCCGCCTGGAACCCCACGAGAACGGTCACCTCCTGCTCCACCTGGGGACGGGCCGGCACGTCTGTGTCGCCGCGGACGGCGTGAAGGTTGCCGCGCCCGGCTCCCCGGACGAGCCGGCGGTCTTCGCGCTGGAGGTCACCGAGCACGGCGAGGACGCGGTGGCGCGGGCCGCCGCCGGCGCGGACGTGGTCGTGGTGGTCGCGGGCAACGACCCGCACCTCAACGGCCGTGAGACCGAGGACCGTACGACGCTGCGGCTCCCCGGCCACCAGCAGCGCCTGCTGCGCGCCGCCCGCGCCGCCAACCCGCGCACGGTGCTGGCGCTGGTGTCGGCGTACCCCTACGCGGTGGCACCCGCCGCGCTGCCCGCGATGCTGTGGACCGCGCACGGCGGCCAGGCGGCCGGCACCGCCCTGGCCCGGGTCCTGGCCGGCGACGTCTCACCGGCCGGCCGCCTCCCGCAGACCTGGTACGCGGACGACGCGGACCTGCCCGGCCTCCTCGACTACGACGTGATCGGCAGCCGCCAGACCTACCTCTACTTCGAGGGCACGCCGCTGTTCCCCTTCGGCCACGGCCTGTCGTACACCCGCTTCACCTACACGGACCTGAGCGCACGGGCGGCGGACGGCGCGGTGCGCGTCACGTTCTCGGTCACCAACACCGGCGCGGTCCGGGCGGACGAGGTCGCGCAGCTCTACGCCCGGGCGGCGGACCCGTCGGTGATCCGCCCGCGCCGCCAGCTGCTGGACCACGCGAGGTTCACCCTGGCGCCGGGCGAGACCAGGGAGCTGTCCTTCGACGTCCCGCTGTCCGCCTTCGCGTTCTGGGACGTCGCGCGGGGCGACTGGCGCGTGGAGCCCGGCCCGTACGAGCTGCTGGCCGGGGCGTCCTCGGAGGACATCCGGCTGCGGACGACGGTGACGCTGGACGGCGAGCCCGCGGCACCGCGCGCGGTGGTGTCGCGCGGCCTGGACGCGGTGGACTTCGACGAGCACGGCGGCGTGCGGATCGTGGACCGTACGAAGGTGTCGGGCGACGCGGTGACACCGGCGGCGGAGGTCGCTGATCTGGTGTACCGCGACTGCGACTTCGGCACGGGCGTCCGTCAGGTCACCGTGGAGGTGGCGGGCGAGGGCGGCACGGTGGAGCTGTGGTCGGCCTCCGGCGCGGCGCCGACGACCCTGACGCTCACGGCCCCGACGCCGGGCCCGTACGACTACACGCGTCTGACCGCCGCCTTCACCGCGGACGGCGTGCGCGACGTCCGCGTCAGACTGCGCGGCCCGCTGCGGCTCGCGCACGTCGGCTTCTCCGGTTGAGGGTCCGGACCAGGCCGACGCGGGGAAGGGGCCCGGCACCGGAAGGCATCGGTGCCGGGCCCCTTCGGGACGGCGAGCTCGCGTCGGGGGCGAGCTTACCTGAAAATGGTTCCCATTAGCCAGGGGGGCGCCGCCCGCCCGGTGGACGACAACCGACTGCCGTGGATGACAACGGCCGTGGACGCCGTGGACGACAACGGCCGTGGACGACAACAGCCGTGTATGACAACGGCCGGAGCCCCCGCACAGTCGGGCTCCGGCCGTCGGCCTGTCAGTCTCCTCAGAGAGCGAGACCGGTGAGGACGAGCACCCGCTCGTAGGTGTAGTCGTCCATGGCGTACCGCACGCCCTCGCGGCCCACACCGGACTGCTTGACGCCGCCGTACGGCATCTGGTCGGCGCGGTAGGACGGCACGTCGCCGATGACCACGCCGCCGACCTCCAGGGCGCGGTGGGCGCGGAAGGCGGTCTGGAGGTCGTGCGTGAAGACGCCGGCCTGGAGGCCGAACTTGGAGTCGTTCACGGCGGCGAAGGCCTCGGCCTCCCCGTCGACCTTCTGCACGGTGAGGACCGGACCGAAGACCTCCTCGCAGGCGATCGTCACGTCGGCCGGGACCTCGGCGAGGACAGTCGGGGCGTAGGAGGCGCCGTCGCGCTTGCCGCCGGCGAGCAGCTTGGCGCCCGCGGCGACGGCCTCGTCCACCCAGGACTCGACCCGCTTGGCGGCGTCCTCGCTGACCAGCGGGCCGACGTCGGTGGCGTCGTCGCTCGGGTCACCGGTGACCTGGGCCTCGACGGCGGCGACGATCCGCGGCAGCAGCCGGTCGTAGACGGCGGCGTCGGCGATGACCCGCTGCACGGAGATGCAGGACTGGCCGCCCTGGTAGTTGGAGAAGGTGGCGATACGGTTCGCCGCCCAGTCCAGGTCCTCGTCGCTCGCCCAGTCGGCGAGGACGACCGCGGCGCCGTTGCCGCCCAGCTCCAGGGTGCAGTGCTTGCGCGGCACCGAGTCCATGATCGCGTAACCGACCTTGTCGGAGCCGGTGAAGGAGATGACCGGCAGCCGCTCGTCCTGCACGAGGGCGGGCATCCGGTCGTTCTCCACCGGGAGGATGCTCCACGACCCGGCGGGCAGCTCGGTCTCGGCCAGCAGCTCACCGAGGATCAGGCCGGAGAGCGGGGTGGCCGGGGCGGGCTTGAGGATGATCGGCGCGCCGACCGCGATCGCCGGGGCGACCTTGTGGGCGCACAGGTTCAGCGGGAAGTTGAACGGCGCGATGCCGAGCACGACGCCCTTGGGGAACCGCCGCGTGAGCGCGAGCCGGCCCTGCCCGCCGAGGTCGGTGTCGAGGCGCTGCGCCTCGCCGCCGTTGAACCGCCGGGCCTCCTCGGCCGCGAACCGGAACACGGACACCGCGCGGCCCACCTCGCCGCGGGCCCACTTGATCGGCTTGCCGTTCTCGGCGGAGATCAGCCGCGCGATCTCCTCGGTGCGCTCGGCGAGCCGCCTGCTGACGTGGTCGAGCGCGGCGGCACGCACGTGCGCGGGCGTCGCGGCGAACTCGTCCCGCACGGCGTACGCGGCGGCCACGGCCTCCTCGACCTGCGCGTCGGTCGGCAGGCTGACGCGCCCGACGAGCCGACCGTCCCACGGGTTGGTGACATCGAAGGTGCTCTCACCGGTGACCGGACGGCCGGCGAGCCAGAAGGCGTGGGTGGAGGTCATGGTCGAAGCCCGTGCCCTTCCGCGTTGGGGGTGGTGTTGCCTGTCGGCTCCACGGTAGGGGCGGAGGGGCGGTCGGGGGGTTGTCCAGAGTGTAGTGGTGGGGGGGTGGGGGTGCGCCGGTTTGGACCGTCCGGCCGCTACGGGGGTCGTCGCGCGACGAAGGTCCGTCAGCCTTCTGCGATCTTGCGAGGACCCCGTCGCACACCAGGGTGCGTGCAATTCACACTTTCCTTGGCTATGCCCCCGAGGTGCGGTGCCCGCGGTTGGCGGCGGGGACGGCGGCTTCGCGCTGCAGGTCGCCCGGACCGATGTGCGGAAGGCCGTCACCCGGCGGTTCGGAGCCCGAGGCCGGGGCCGGGGCTGACGCGAGCAGCCGGGTCACGGTGCCGGAACCCGCGGCGCGGCCGTGTCGGCGGAAGGCGAAACGGTGGCCGGACTCCAGCGGGACGGGCCGGTCGAGGTCGATCCGGACGGTGGCCTGGTGGAGCGGTCGGAGTGCGTCCAGGCCGGGGGGCAGGGTCACCGTGCCCACGACTGCGGCGCCGCGCAGGTAGCAGTCCAGGGTGTCACCGGTGCGCACCTCGGCGCCGCCCTCGTCCTCCGCCAGGACCGCGACGTCGGCCGCGAAGACGCCGTACGCGCGGATGGAGCCAGGTGCCGCGAGTACCTGTCCGCGTTCGAGCACGTCGGCCACGGCGCCCGGGAGCAGCAGGGCGACGTTGGCGCACGCGCCGGCCTCGTCGGTCTCGCGCCCGCCGTCGTGGATGCCCGCCGCACGGACGTTCTCCTCGGTGCCGAAGCCGACGATCGCCACCTCGTCGCCCCGGCGGACACGGCCGCGCTCGATCCGGCCCGCCGCCATGACCAGCCTGCCCCGCTTCGGGACGAAGACGTCCTCGACCGTCATCAGGAAGGGTGGCGGCTCACCGGGCATCTACTGCTCCGCCGCCGTCGCCTTCAACGCCAGCCACAGTTCCATCCGCACATCCGGGTCGTCCAGGGAGCGCCCCAGGATCTCCTCGACCCGCCGCATGCGGTAGCGGAGGGTGTGGCGGTGGACGCCCAGGTCGGCGGCGGCGGCGTCCCACTGGCCGTGGCGGGAGAGCCAGGCGCGCAGCGAGGCGACGAGGTCGCCGCGGCCGGTGGCGTCGTGTTCGCGCAGGGCGCGCAGGAGGCCGTCGGCGAAGGCCTTGACCGCGTCGTCGGCCAGGAGCGGCAGCACCGAGCCCGACGCCAGCTGTTCGTGTTCGACGAGGATGCGGCCGCGGCGGCGGGCCACCGACAGAGCCTGTTCGGCCTGTTTGTAGGCGGCCGCGGCGGCGATGGGGCCCGCGGGGGCGGAGAGGCCGATCACCAGGTCGTCGCCCTCCGCCGGGGAGGGTTCGCGGACGGAGGACGACGTGCCGCGGGCCGCCTCCAGGGACGCCGCGTACTCGGCGCAGGCGTGGGCCGCCGCGCCGCCGTCCGCGGCGAGGACGATCAGTCGGTCGCCCTCGGGCACGGCCAGCACCGCCTCGCCGGCCCGGGCGCCGGCCGCCTCGACCGCCTCGGCCAGGCCGGCTCCGCCCGCGTCGCCCTCGGCGACGATCACGCGGAAGGGGGCGTCGAGGAGGCCGCCGTAGAGGTCTCCGGCGACGGCGCGGGCGTGGTCCGGTTCGCCCGCGAGGAGCATCCGCAGCACCGCCGCGCCGATGCGCTGCTCGGCCTCGTGCAGGGAGCGGGAGCGTTCGGTGGTGAGGGTGAGCAGGGCGATGGCGGAGTGGACGGCGTAGCGCTCGGCGGTGCCGAGGGCGGCCTCGGTGCCGACGGCGAGGGCCGCGCGCGGGCGGCGGCCGGTGCCGAGGGAGTGGAGTTCGACGCGGTCCTCGTGGTCGGGGCCGCCGACCACCGAGCTGGCCGGGGCCGGCCGGTCGCGCAGGCGTTCGACGTCGGCGGTGAGGCGGGCGGCGCGGCGGCCGGCCCACTCGGGGGCCGCGGCGACGACGGCGCCGGACGCGTCGTAGAGCGCCGCCCAGCCGTCGACCTGGGCGGCGAGCGCGCCGAGCAGCCCCTCGGGGCCGTCGTTCAGGGCCTGTTTCGTCAGTTCGCGCTGGGCCGCGAAGCCGGCCGTGACCGCGCGGTACTGGTCGGCCGCGATGGCCGCCGAGACCGCCTTGGTGATCGCCAGGAAGGGGGTGCGGCGGGGCACTTCGAGGAGCGGCAGGCCCTCTTCCTCCGCCGCGTCGACCAGTGCCTTCGGGATCTCCTCGTAGTTCACCCCGATCGCGAAGCCGAGGCCGACGACGCCCGCGCCGGCCAGCCGCCGCACATAGCGCCGCATGGCCTCCGGATCCTCCGCGTCCAGCTTCAGCGCGGTGATCAGGAGCAGTTCCCCGCCCTCCATGTACGGCACGGGGTCGGCCAGCTCGCTGACGTGCGCCCAGCGGACGGGCACGTCCAGCCGGTCCGCGCCCGCCCGGACGGTCAGCTTGAGCGCCGAGTGGTGGACGAGGGAGGCGAGCGTGGGAGGCATGGGGCCTTCAGAGCCTTCGAGGAGGGGGAATCGGGGTGATCTTTTGGCCGTCGCGTATGAACGACCGGTACCGATTCTGCCTCACCGTATGACCGCGGGGCGCCGCTTCATCCCCGCAGGTCCACCAGCAGCGGCGGCGCGTGCTCGCCCTTGACGTTCGTGAGGGAGAGCACCGCGTGGCCCGGCGGCACCGCGTGGGCCAGCTCCGACGCGGACCAGCGTTCCCGCTCCACCTGCCGTACGGTCACCGCGCGCGCGGTCGGCGCCTTGCCGGTGATGACCCGGCGCAGCATGTGCACGGCCTTCCCGGCGGGGGTCTCGGCGATGATCTGCCGGTCGGTGACGTCGCGGGCCTCGGTCCACTCCTTGCCCCACACCTCGGCGAAGTCCTGGCCGTCCCAGGGGGTGAGGCCGGAGAGGGCGATCCGGCATCCGGTGGCGCCGAGGAGCGGGCCGCGCAGCGGGCGCGGTACGTCGTCGAGGGTGCGCAGCGTGAGGACGGCGCCCGCGTTGGCGGAGCGCAGGCGCTGGATGCCGCGCACCGACTCCGGGGTGACCACGCCGGTCGCGTCGTCGAGGATCAGGCAGGCGAACAGCGAGCGGTCCTCCCGCACCGCCACGCTCGCCGTGAACTGGGCGAGCACCAGCCGGGCCAGGATCCGCGAGGCGTCCGCGTGGCCGCGCGCGGGCAGGTCGATGCGGACCCGGACCGGGTGGTCGAGGGCCTTGAGGGAGAACGGCCGGGACTGGCCGGAGGTGTCGAAGAAGCCCGCGAACGCCGGGCGGTCCAGCAGGGCGATCCGGTCCGCGAGGACGCCGCTGACGTCCCCCGGGTGAGCCATCTGCCGCTCGCGCGCGTCCAGTTCGCGCAGCAGCGACTCCTGCCCGGCCTCGACGAGACCGGCGCGCAGCTCGGCGAGCGGGCCGGGCGCGCCGTCGAGCAGCGCGCGCAGCTCGGGGACGGACGGGAAGCGGCCGTGGACGGCGCGGTACGGGCCGAGGAGCTGGGCGAGGACGGTGGTGGAGCGGCGGCTGTCGCTGCCGGGGTGCGGGTCGGCGAGGTCGCCCACCAGGGCCTCGGCCAGTACGGCCGCGGCCTCGTCGGGGTCGGTGGTGCCGCCGTACAGGTCCAGGTCGTACATCGACTCGGGGTTGCCGATGCGGACGACGACGTCGTAGGCCTCGGCCGGGCCGAGTCCGGCGCCCGCCGCGCCGACGACCACGACGGCGGCCCGCCCGGTCAGCGCGTGCAGGCACAGCGACTCGGCGAGCGGACGCACCAGGGTGCCGGTCTTGCCGGAGCCGGCCGGGCCGACGGCGAGCAGGGAGGTGCCGAGCAGTTCGGGGCCGAGGGCGAGGCCGGTGCCGCGGTAGGCGTAGGGGTTGCGCGGGTCGTCGGCGGTGGTGCCGAGCCGGACCTGGCCGGTGAGCAGGTCGTGCCGGGCCTGGCGGCCGGGCAGGTCGCGGGCGCCGGAGGGGTGCGGGCAGGCGGCGGAGCCCTCCCGCAGGACGGCGCCGGTGAAGGCGGCGAGGGAGTGCCGGCCGCTGCGCACGCCCTGCCAGGCGCGGGTGATGCGGGCGTGGTCGACGTCCCGCATCAGGCCCTGGCGGGCCTCGGTGGCGAGCCGGTCGGCGGCGTCGGAGGCGCCGGCGGCGCGCAGCGCGGGGAACTCGGCGGGGTCCTCCTCGGGGGCGGGCGGGCGCTGGTTCTCCGGGGCGGTGGAGCGCCGCCAGGCGGGCGGGCCGTAGCGGCGCCACAGCTCGCCCCAGCGGCCCAGCCGGCCGACGCCGACCAGGATGATCAGGGCGACGATCGCGTAGTAGGCGTAGACGACCACGACGGCGGCGAAGCTGTGCGGCTCGGCCCAGGAGTCCGGGATCATCGCGTACAGCGGCAGCAGCCACCAGCCGCCGAGGTAGCCGTTCCACAGCAGCGACCAGATCAGCCAGCCGACCAGGAACGCGATCAGGGCCCCGGCGGCCAGCTGCCTGCCGGGCACCAGCTCGGGTTCCTCGTCGGGCCGCGGCTTGTGCCCGAACCGCCAGACGCCGGGCGCGGCCTCGGGCCGGGGGGTGCGCAGCCAGCTCAGGAAGGCGGAGCCGTCGGGGAGGGGCGGCACGGGCGGCGCCGCCGGGGGGCGGGGTGGCAGGGACGGCATCTCCGGCGGCTGCGCTGGACGAGGTACCGGTTCCGCATGCGTGCCCCGCGCCTCCCGGGTCCCGTCGCTGTCCATCGCCCTTGCCCCCTGACCAGCCGCCGTGTCCGCGTCCGCGTCCGTCCCGTGCACCATCAGCGAGTCAATCTAACGCGCGGGCAGGGCGAGTTCACCGGTGACGCGGCGGCACGCACGGGCGGTATCCGTCCGGGCGAGCCGGGCCGGGCGCGCGCCGCCTATGTCCACGGCGGACAACCGGCCCCGCCGACAACGCCCACATGGAGCATGCCCACCCCCTCCCACCCGTCTTAACCTGCGAGAAAAGAAGACAAGCGTCCGGAAACACCCCCAGGAGCCCTCATGACCGCAGTTCCGCAGGAGCGCCGCGTCGTCACCGCCATCCCCGGCCCGAAGTCGCAGGAGCTTCAGGCCCGCCGTACCGCCGCGGTCGCCGCGGGCGTGGGCTCCGTGCTGCCGGTGTTCACCGCGCGCGCCGGCGGCGGCATCATCGAGGACGTCGACGGCAACCGTCTGATCGACTTCGGCTCCGGTATCGCCGTGACGTCGGTGGGCGCCTCCGCCGAGGCGGTCGTCCGCCGCGCCTCCGCGCAGCTCGCCGACTTCACCCACACCTGTTTCATGGTCACCCCGTACGAGGGCTACGTGGAGGTCGCCGAGGCCCTCGCGGAGCTGACCCCGGGTGACCACGCCAAGAAGAGCGCGCTGTTCAACTCGGGCGCCGAGGCCGTCGAGAACGCCGTCAAGATCGCCCGCGCGTACACCAAGCGCCAGGCGGTCGTCGTGTTCGACCACGGCTACCACGGCCGCACCAACCTGACGATGGCGCTGACCGCGAAGAACATGCCGTACAAGCACGGCTTCGGTCCGTTCGCGCCCGAGGTCTACCGCGTCCCGGTCGCCTACGGCTACCGCTGGCCGACCGGCCCGGAGAACGCCGGCCCCGAGGCCGCCAAGCAGGCCATCGACCAGATCACCAAGCAGGTCGGCGCCGAGAACGTCGCCGCGATCATCATCGAGCCGGTGCTGGGCGAGGGCGGCTTCATCGAGCCGGCCAAGGGCTTCCTGCCGGCGATCGTGAAGTTCGCCAACGACAACGGCATCGTCTTCGTCGCGGACGAGATCCAGTCCGGCTTCTGCCGCACCGGCCAGTGGTTCGCCTGCGAGGACGAGGGCATCGTCCCGGACCTGATCACCACCGCGAAGGGCATCGCCGGCGGTCTGCCGCTGGCCGCGGTGACCGGCCGCGCCGAGATCATGGACGCCGCGCACGCGGGCGGCCTGGGCGGCACCTACGGCGGCAACCCGGTCGCCTGCGCCGGTGCGCTCGGCGCGATCGAGACGATGAAGGAGCTGGACCTCAACGCCAAGGCGAAGAACATCGAGGCGGTCATGAAGGCGCGTCTCGGTGCCATGGCCGAGAAGTTCGACATCATCGGCGACGTCCGCGGCCGCGGCGCCATGATCGCCATCGAGCTGGTCAAGGACCGCGCCACCAAGGAGCCGAACCCGGAGGCGACCGCCGCGCTCGCCAAGGCCTGCCACGCCGAGGGCCTGCTGGTCCTGACCTGTGGCACCTACGGCAACGTGCTGCGTTTCCTGCCGCCGCTGGTCATCGGCGAGGACCTGCTGAACGAGGGCCTCGACATCATCGAGCAGGCGTTCGCGCGCATCTGAGCGGGCGCGCCGCGCGTCTGATGGAGCCTGCGGCAGAGCGTGTGAAGAAGGTGTGCGAGGTGGATGACAGGACGCCGTTCCGGCTGTCCTCCTCGCCGCGCCTGTCGTAGGTTCTCAGCAGATGAGAGATACACCCCGCCCACAGGGGACTGTGGGTGACACCAGGCCGTGGCCTCCCCAGCTTCGACCTGGTCGTGCCCTCGCGCACACCACCGGGGCCTCCGGCTCCGGATCTCCTCACCGATCGGACGGTCGCCCGCCCCAGACCCCCCGGGGCGCGCGGCATTCCGGTCCGTTCGGCCGCCTCGGAACCATCCCCCCTGTTCCGGGGCGGCCGACCCTCTTCCTCCTGCTGCCGCTGGTCCTGTTCGCGCTGATCACCTGGCAGGTCGTCGCCGACGGCCCGCTGATCCGCCTCGACGAGCGGCTGAGCCGCGCGCTGGTCCGCCCGGACCGGGTCTCCGAACTCCTCGCGGACCTCGGCAACGTGCCGGTGGCCGTGCCGGTCCTGGCGGTGGTGGCGGCCGGTGCCCTCTGGCGGGCCCGCGCCACCGGTACGGACCACTGGTGGCGGCCGGGTGCCGCGGCGGCCGTCCTCATGGCGCTGGTCCCCGCGCTCGTCGTCCCGCTCAAGGTGCTGACCGACCGCCCGGGCACCCCGGCCGTCCCGCCCGCCACCGGTTACTACCCCTCCGGGCACACCGCCACCGCCGCCGTCGCCTACGGCTGCGCGGCGCTGCTCCTGCTGCCGTCGCTGCGCCGCCCCGCCGCCCGCCGCGCCGTGCTGGTGCTGTGCGCCGCGCTGGTCCTCGGCGTGAGCATCGGGCTGGTGCGGCGGGGCTATCACTGGCCGCTGGACGTGGTGGCGAGCTGGTGTCTGTCCGCGCTGCTGCTGGGACTGCTGTGGCGGCCGCTCAGCGGAAGTAGCCGTCGAACGTCCGCTGGAACTCCCAGCCGCCGAACCGGTCCCAGTTGATCGACCAGGTCATCAGACCGCGCAGCCCGGGCCAGGTGCCGTGGGTGGCGTACGAGCCGCAGCTCACCTTCTTCGTCAGGCAGTCCAGGGTCTTCACCACCTCGGCCGGGGGCACGTGTCCGTTGCCCGCGTTCGGGGTGGCCGGCATGCCGATGGCGACCTGGTCGGGGCGCAGCGGCGGGAAGACCTTGCCGGGGTCGCCCGCGACGGGGAAGCCGGTGAGCAGCATGTCGGTCATGGCGATGTGGAAGTCGGCGCCGCCCATGGAGTGGTACTGGTTGTCGAGGCCCATGACCGGGCCCGAGTTGTAGTCCTGGACGTGCAGCAGGGTGAGGTCGTCGCGCAGGGCGTGGATGACCGGGAGGTAGGCCCCGGCGCGCGGGTCCTGGCCGCCCCACTTGCCGGTGCCGTAGAACTGGTAGCCGAGCTGGACGAAGAAGGTCTCGGGGGCCATCGTCAGCACGAAGTCGTCGCCGTATCTGGCCTTCAGGGTCTTCAGGGCGGAGATCAGGTTCACGATCACCGGGGTCTTCGGGGTGCGGAAGTCGGTGTCGTCGGGGTCGAGGGAGAGGGAGTGGCCCTCGAAGTCGATGTCGAGGCCGTCCAGGCCGTACTCGTCGATGATCTTCGAGACGGACGCGACGAAGGTGTCGCGGGCGGCCGTCGTCGTCAGCCGCACCTGGCCGTTCTGGCCGCCGATGGAGATGAGCACCTTCTTCCCGGCCGCCTGCTTGGCCTTGACGGCCGCCTTGAACTCGGCGTCGGACTCGACGTTCGGGCACTCGGTGACGGGGCAGCGGGTGAAGCGGATGTCGCCGGAGGTGACGGAGGTCGGCTCCCCGAAGGCGAGGTCGATGACGTCCCAGCTGTCGGGGACGTCGGCGAGGCGGGTGTAGCCGGAGCCGTTGGCGAAGGTGGCGTGCAGATAGCCGACCAGGGCGTGCGGCGGCAGGCCCGGCGTGGGGCCGCCGGGGCCGGGGGCCGTGGTCGCGGTGACGGTCGCCGAGCGCGCGGACTCGCCCGCGTCGTTCACGGCGGTGACCTGGAAGGAGTACGCCGTCGAGGGCGCGAGGCCGGTGACGGTCGTCGTGGTGCCGGTGACCGTCCGGACCTTGGTGCCGTCGCGGTAGACGGCGTAGCCGGTCGCGCCGGGGACGGCCGTCCAGGACAGGTCGACGGAGGTGGCGGTGACGGTGCCGGTGGCGAGGCCGGCCGGGGCGGCGGGCGGTCGGGCGGGGCCGGTGCCGGGGCCGGTGAGGGTCAGGTCGTCGGCGTGGTAGGCGCCGGTGCCGTACCAGCCGTGGGTGAAGACGGTGACCCGGGTGGTGGCCGGGCCGGTGCGGAAGGTGGTGGTGAGCTGCTGCCAGTCGGTGGCGGACTGGGTCCAGGCGGTGACGTCGGTGGTGCCGGTGCCGGACGCGCCGAGGTACACGTAGGAGCCGCGGACGTGGCCCGTGAGCGTGTACGTGGAGTCGGGCTGGACGGTCACGGTCTGGGAGCAGCGGGCGTTGTCGCTGCCGGCGGGGGTCGCGCGCAGCGCGGCGCTGCCGCTGCGCACCGGGCTGGCGACGGTCGTGCCGGCCGTGCAGGTCCAGCCGTCGAGGCCCGCTTCGAAGCCTCCGTTGGCGAGGAGGTCCGCGTCGGCCGCACGGGCGGCCGACGTGAGTGCGGTGAGGCCGGGCAGGGTCAGTGCCGCGGCGGTGAGCAGGGCGAGCGGTCTGAGGCGGGCGAAGCGTGCGCGGTCCACAAGTGCCTCCGGGGACGGGGGATTTGGAGGGGTGGAGCGCTCACAACTTGGTCCAGACCAATCACCGTGTCAAGAGGTCAGGCCGGGTCCTCCTTCGTGGCCAGGTTCGCCGCCGCCTCGTGCATCGCGAGTTCCAGCAGTGCGGGGTCGGTGAGGGTCCCGGATCCGTCCGGCGGCACCAGCCAGCGCACTTTGCCGGTCGGCCGGCCCGGGTGCGGCACGACGATCCAGGTGCCGGCCCCGGCCGTACGGATGCCGGTGCCGAGCCAGCGGGCGGCGGTGCCCGGCGGCACGAGGAAGCCCGTCCGGGCGTCGCCGGAGTCGGCGAGCACCGGGCCGGGCCGGTCGAGGATGCGGGTGAGCACGTCGAGCGTCGGACAGCCCAGCCGGCCGGGCAGGATGAGCACGTCCCAGGCCTTGCCGGCGGGCAGCAGCGTCACCCCGAGGGGGTTGCGCTCCCACTCCCAGCGGCAGGCGTCGGGGTCCGGTGCGACGGAAGCCAGCCAGTCGACGGCCGTCTTTGCCCCAGTCATGGAGAAGACCTCCCTGTTCCCTCGTGGACGCGCGGTGCGTCCACGAGGGAGAGGGAGGTCATGGCCCACGCATTACGCGAGTCCGGCCCGCCGTTTCGAGTGACCCGCGTCACACGAGCCACCGGGTCAGCTGTCGAAGCCCAGCCCCAGCCGGTCCATCGCGCGCAGCCACAGATTGCGCCGCCCACCGTGGGCGTCCGCCCGGGCCAGCGACCACTTGGTGAGCGCGATGCCGGTCCAGGCGAACGGCTCCGGCGGGAAGGGCAGCGGCTTCTTGCGGACCATCTCCAGCTCGGTCCGCTCGGTGCGCTCCCCCGCCAGCAGGTCCAGCATCACCTCGGCGCCGAAGCGGGTCGCGCCGACGCCGAGGCCCGTGTAGCCCGCCGCGTACGCCACCTTGCCCTGGTGGGCGGTGCCGAAGAACGCGGAGAAGCGGGAGCAGGTGTCGATGGCGCCGCCCCAGGCGTGGGTGAAGCGGACGCCCTCCAGCTGCGGGAAGCAGGTGAAGAAGTGCCCGGCGAGCTTGGCGTAGGTCTCCGGCCGGTCGTCGTACTCGGCGCGGACCCGGCCGCCGTACGGGTAGATCGCGTCGTATCCGCCCCACAGGATGCGGTTGTCGGCGGACAGGCGGAAGTAGTGGAACTGGTTGGCGCTGTCGCCGAGGCCCTGGCGGCCGCGCCAGCCGATCCCGGCGAGCTGGGCGTCCGTCAGCGGCTCGGTCATCAGGGCGTAGTCGTAGACGGGGACCGTGTAGTGCCGCAGCCGTTTGACCAGGCTGGGGAAGATGTTGGTGCCGAGCGCGACCTTGCGGGCGCGGACCCGGCCGTAGGGGGTGCGTACGGCCATGCCCGCGCCGTAGGGCTTCAGGGTGAGCGCGGGGGTGTGCTCGTAGACGCGCACCCCGAGGTTCACGCAGGCCCGCTTCAGGCCCCAGGCGAGCTTGGCGGGGTTCAGCATGGCCACGCCCCGCTTGTCCCACAGGCCCGCCTGGAAGGTGGGCGAGTTCACCTGCGCGCGGACGGCGTCGGCGTCCAGGTACTCGACGCCGTCGGCCAGGCCCTCGCGCTCCATCCGCTCGTACCAGTCGCGCAGTTCCCACGCCTGGTACGTCTCGGTGGCGACGTCGATCTCGCCGGTGCGCTCGAAGTCGCAGTCGATGCCGTGCCGGGCGACCGCCTTCTCGATCTCGTCGAGGTTGCGGGCGCCCAGCTCCTCCAGCTTGTGGATCTCGTCCGGCCAGCGGGTCAGCCCGTTGGGCAGCCCGTGGGTGAGGGAGGCGGCGCAGAAGCCGCCGTTGCGGCCCGAGGCGGCCCAGCCCACCTCGCGGCCCTCCAGCAGCACCACGTCCCGCCGCGGGTCGCGCTCCTTGGCGACGAGCGCGGTCCACAGTCCGCTGTAGCCGCCGCCGACGACCAGCAGGTCGCAGGTCTCGGCGCCGGTCAGTGCGGGCTCGGGGCGGGGCCTGCCGGGGTCGTCCAGCCAGTACGGGACCGGCTGGGCTTCGGAAAGGGACTTCGTCCAGTCGTTGTCACTGCCACGGCTCATGGCGCTTGGGGCCATGATTTCAACTCCCTACAAGGGTTTCAGGCCTTTTGCCTGGTACGGCGATTGCTGATGAGCATGGAGACGAGAACGAACAGCACGGCGAGGACGAACATGGCCGTGCCGATGACATTGATCTGCACGGGCGTGCCGCGCTGGGCCGAACCCCACACGAACATGGGGAAGGTGACGGTGGAGCCCGCGTTGAAATTGGTGATGATGAAATCGTCGAAGGAGAGCGCGAAGGCGAGCAGCGCGCCCGCGGCGATTCCGGGTGCCGCGATCGGCAGGGTGACCCGGAGGAACGTCTGGAACGGGCCGGCGTAGAGGTCCTGCGCGGCCTGCTCCAGCCTCGGGTCCATCGACATGACGCGCGCCTTGACGGCCGTCACGACGAAGCTGAGGCAGAACATGATGTGGGCGATGAGGATCGTCCAGAAGCCCAGCTGGACGCCCATGTTGAGGAAGAGGGTCAGCAGCGAGGCCGCCATCACCACCTCGGGCATCGCCATGGGCAGGAAGATCAGCGAGTTGACGGCGCCGCGGGCGCGGAAGCGGTACCGCACCAGCGCGAACGCGATCGCCGTGCCGAGCGCGGTGGCGCCGAGCGTCGCCCAGAACGCGATCTGCAGGCTGAGCCCGAGCGAGCCGCACAGATCGGCGACCCCGCACGGGTCGGTCCAGGCGTCCGTGGAGAACTTCTGCCACTCGTAGTTGAAGCGCCCCTTCGGATCGTTGAAGGAGAACACCGTGACGACGACGTTCGGCAGCAGCAGATAGGCGAGCGTGAACAGTCCCGCGATGACGACGAGACGGCGCTTGAGCCAGTCGACGAAGGCCATTTAAACCAGATCCTCCGTCCCGGACCTGCGGATGTAGAGCGTGACCATGATGAGGATCGCGAACATCAGGATGAAGGAGAGGGCGGCGGCCGTCGGATAGTCCAGGATGCGCAGGAACTGCGACTGGATGACGTTGCCGATCATGCGGGTGTCGGTGGAGCCGAGCAGGTCCGCGTTGACGTAGTCGCCGGCGGCCGGGATGAAGGTCAGCAGCGTGCCGGAGACGACACCCGGCATCGACAGCGGGAAGGTCACCTTGCGGAAGATGGTGAAGGGCTTCGCGTACAGGTCGCCCGCCGCCTCGTGCAGCCGGCCGTCGATCCGCTCCAGCGAGGTGTACAGCGGCAGGATCATGAACGGCAGGAAGTTGTACGTCAGACCGCACACCACCGCCAGCGGCGTGGCCAGCACCCGGTCGCCGGAGGTCACGCCGAGCCAGCCGGTGACGTCCAGGACGTGCAGCGCGTCGAGCGCGCCGACGACCGGGCCGCCGTCGGCGAGGATCGTCTTCCAGGCGAGCGTGCGGATCAGGAAGCTGGTGAAGAACGGCGCGATCACCAGGATCATGATCAGGTGCTTCCAGCGGCCCGCGCGGAAGGCGATCAGATACGCCAGCGGGTAGCCGAGCAGCAGGCACAGCACCGTCGCGGCACCGGCGTACAGCACCGAGCGCAGGAACTGCGGCCAGTAGTCGGACAGGGCGTCCCAGTAGGTGGCGAAGTGCCAGGTGACCTCGTAGCCCTCTTCGAGGGAGCCCGTCTGCACGGACGTCGAGGCCTGGTAGACCATCGGCAGCGCGAAGAAGACGACCAGCCAGAGGATGCCGGGGAGCAGCAGCAGATACGGCATCCAGCGGCCCCGCCTGGGCGGGGGCTTCTTGCCGGATGCGGGGGGCGCGAGGGGCGGTGGCGCCTCGGTGACGGCGGCCATCAGACGGCCACCCCCTCGTGCGGCTCGACCTTCTCCACGCCGGCCTCGATGTCCTGGGCGGCGTCCAGGCCGAAGGTGTGCGCCGGGTTCCAGTGCAGGACGACCTCGGCGCCGGGCGCGAGCCGGGCGTCGCGGTCGACGTTCTGGACGTAGACCTGGAGCGCGGCGCCCGCCGGGCTGTCGACCACGTACTGGGTGGAGACGCCGATGAAGCTGGCGTCGGCGATCTTGCCGGTGACCCGGTTGCGGCCGTCCGGGATGTCCCCCGCGTCGTCGGCGTGCGTGAGGGAGATCTTCTCGGGCCGTACGCCGACCAGCACCCTGCCGCCGGCCGCCGTGGGGGCGCTGCACCGCCGGGCGGGCAGGGACAGCTTGCCGCCGCCCGCCCGCAGCACGATCTCGTCGCCACCGGCGGCGTCGACCTCGGCCTCGATGAGGTTGGAGGTGCCGAGGAAGTTGGCGACGAAGGTGGTCTTCGGGTTCTCGTACAGGTCGGCGGGGGCGCCCAGTTGCTCGACGCGGCCCGCGTTCATCACGGCGACCGTGTCGGCCATGGTCATGGCCTCCTCCTGGTCGTGCGTGACGTGCACGAAGGTGATGCCGACCTCGGTCTGGATGCGCTTGAGCTCCAGCTGCATCTGGCGGCGCAGCTTCAGGTCGAGGGCGCCGAGCGGCTCGTCGAGGAGCAGCACCTTGGGGTGGTTGATCAGGGCGCGGGCGACCGCGACGCGCTGCTGCTGGCCGCCGGAGAGCTGGTGCGGCTTCTTGCGCGCGTGCTCGCCGAGCTGGACCAGGTCCAGCATCTCGTCGACCTGCTTCTTCACGCTCTTGATGCCGCGCCGGCGCAGACCGAAGGCGACGTTCTCGAAGATGTCGAGGTGCGGGAAGAGGGCGTAGGACTGGAAGACCGTGTTCACCGGCCGCTTGTAGGGCGGCAGCCGGGTCACGTCCTGGTCGCCGAGGTGGACGGTGCCGCCGGTCGGTTCCTCCAGGCCGGCGATCATCCGCAGGGTGGTGGTCTTGCCGCAGCCGGACGCGCCGAGCAGGGCGAAGAAGGAGCCCTCGGGGACGGTCAGGTCGAGCGGGTGGACGGCGGTGAAGGAGCCGTAGGTCTTGCTGATACCGGTGAGGCGGACGTCGCCGCTGCCGTTGGTCGTCGTCATCGTCGTCACGCCCCTGTGAGCTTCGCGAACTTCTCTTCGTAGGCCGTCTCTTCCTTCGCGCTGAGCGAGCGGAAGGCGCGGGACTTGGCGGCCATGTCCTGGTCGGGGAGGATCAGCGGGTTGTTCGCCGCGTCCTCGTCGATCTTCGCCAGTTCTTCCTTCACCCCGTCGACGGGACACACGTAGTTGATGTACGCGGCGAGCTGGGCGGCCGGGCGGGGCTCGTAGTAGTAGTCGATGAGGCGCTCGGCGTTGGTCTTGTGCCGGGCCTTGTTGGGCACGAGCAGGTTGTCCGTCGACGTCATGTAGCCGCTGTCGGGGATGAGGAAGTCGACGTCCGGGCTGTCCGCCTTGAGCTGGACGACGTCACCGGCCCAGGCGAGACAGGCCGCGAGGTCGCCCTTGGTGAGGTCCGAGGTGTAGTCGTTGCCGGTGAAGCGGCGGATCTGGCCCTTGTCGACGGCCCGCTGCATCCGCGCGACGGCCGCGTCGAAGTCGTCGTCGGTGAACCTGCCCGGGTCCTTGCCCATGTCGAGCAGGGTCATGCCGACGCTGTCGCGCATCTCGGACAGGAAGCCGACCCGGCCCTTCAGCTTGGGGTTGTCGAGCATGTCGGAGACGGACGTCACCTCGACGCCGTCGAGCGCCTTCTTGTTGTAGGCGATGACCGTGGAGATGCCGGTCCAGGGGTAGGAGTACGCCCGTCCCGGGTCCCAGTCGGGGCTGCGGAACTGCTGGGACAGGTTGGCGTAGGCGGTGGGCAGGTTGGACGGGTCCAGTTTCTGGACCCACCCGAAGCGGATGAGGCGCGCGGCGAGCCAGTCGGTGACGCAGATGAGGTCGCGGCCGGTGGGCTGGCCGGCCGCCAGCTGCGGCTTGATCTTGCCGAAGAACTCGACGTTGTCGTTGATGTCCTCGGTGTACTTGACCGTGATGCCGGTGCGCCGCCTGAACTCGTCGAGCGTGGGGTGGCGCTTCTCGCTGTCGTCGACGTCCATGTACTCGGTCCAGTTGGAGAAGTGGACGGTCTTCTCCTTGGCCGAGTGGTCCTCGGACGAGACCCCGGAGGTCTGCGCGGCCGGCGGGATGCCGCAGGCGCTCAGCGCCCCCAGACCGCCGGCCGCGAGCGCGCCGCCGGCGGAGGCGCGCAGCAGCGAACGGCGGCTGAGAGCGGCCCTGCCGTTCCGGAAGCTGCGCCGCATGGCGGCCACTTGGGCCGGGGACAGGCGGTCGGGCTCGTACTGCTCCATGCGCGTTGGTGCCCTTTCGGGAGGTCGGGCGGCCGCGGGTCAGGCGGCCTGGGTGCTATCGGTCCCCGAAGATCGTGCGGTGCCAGTCCTTGCGGGCCACCGCCGTGTTGTCGAACATGACGTGCTTGATCTGCGTGTACTCCTCGAACGAGTACGCGGACATGTCCTTGCCGAAGCCGGACGCCTTGTAGCCGCCGTGCGGCATCTCGCTGATGATCGGGATGTGGTCGTTGACCCACACGCAGCCCGCCTTGATCTCGCGGGTGGCGCGGTTCGCCCGGTAGACGTCCCGGCTCCACGCGGAGGCGGCGAGGCCGTACGGCGTGTCGTTGGCGAGCGCGATGCCCTCGTCGTCGCTGTCGAAGGGCAGGACGACCAGGACCGGGCCGAAGATCTCGGACTGGACGATCTCGCTGTCCTGCGGCGCGTCGGCGACGAGCGTGGGCCGGTAGTAGGCGCCCTTGCCCAGGTCGCCCTGCGGGGCCTCGCCGCCGGTGACCACGCGCGCGTAGGCGCGCGCCCGGTCGACGAACCCGGCGACCCGGTCCCGCTGGACGTGCGAGATCAGCGGGCCGAGGTCCGTGCCCTCGGCGAACGGGTCGCCGAGCCGGACGGTCTCCATGAGGGCGGCGGTGCGCGTGACGAACTCTTCGTAGAGCGAACGCTGCACGTACGCGCGCGTGGCGGCCGTGCAGTCCTGCCCGGTGTTGATCAGCGCGCCCGCGACGGCACCGTGGACGGCCGCCTCCAGGTCGGCGTCGTCGAAGACGACGAACGGGGCCTTGCCGCCCAGCTCCAGGTGGAGCCGCTTGACGGTGGCGGTGGCGATCTCGGCGACCCGTTTGCCGACCGGGGTGGAGCCGGTGAAGGAGGTCATGGCGACGTCGGGGTGCCCGACCAGATGCTCGCCCGCCTCCTTGCCGGTGCCGGTGACGATGTTGACGACCCCGTCCGGGATCCCGGCCTCCGTGACCGCCTCGGCGAACATCAGGGAGGTCAGCGGGGTCAGCTCGGCGGGCTTCAGGACGATGGTGTTGCCCGCGGCGATCGCCGGGAGGATCTTCCAGGCGGCCATCTGGAGGGGGTAGTTCCAGGGCGCGATGGAGCCGACTGCGCCGATGGGCTCGCGGCGGACGTACGACGTGTGATCCCCGGAGTACTCGCCGGCCGACTGCCCCTGGAGGTGCCGGGCGGCGCCCGCGAAGAAGGCGGTGTTGTCGATGGTGCCCGGCACGTCGAACTCACGGGTGAGTTTGAGCGGTTTGCCGCACTGCAGGGACTCCGCGCGGGCGAACTCCTCGGCGCGGTCGGCGAGGACGCCGGCCAGCCGGTGCAGGGCGTCGGACCGTTCGCCGGGGGTGGCCCCGGCCCAGCCCGGGAAGGCGGCGCGGGCCGCGGCGACGGCGGCGTCCACGTCGTCGGTGCTCGCGAGGGCGTAGGTCAGGACCTCCTCACCGGTGGCCGGGTCGATCACCGCGTGCGTACGGCCGGACGTACCTGCCGTGAGTCTGCCGCCGATGTACTGGGCGCCCGCCGCGAAGCGGTCCTGTGCGGGAAATCGTTCCGGGGTGATGGTGCCCGGGTTGTGCATGTCGCTCTCCTCCGCCGAGGCCCCGCCGACAAGGCTGTCCAGGGGGGTGGGTGGCGTAGCTCCAGCTCGATTTGAGTGCCGATCCTGACAGAGCAATGGGACTCCAACAAGTGATTCCGTTGTTGCCTTTTGGTTACGCGACGGAATCTGTCGACCAGGTGTCGAGTCGACGGGAAAAACCGGGGACGGAATGTCCGTGGTGGCTGCGACACTGCCGTGCATGGAGAAGATCGACTCGCGGGAAGCCCTGGTCAAGCAGGTCAGGGCGGGCTCCCGGGTGAAGTGTCTGTACTTCTGGGGGCACCGGCCGCGGCCGGACGGGCAGATCGGTCCGAGCTGTCTGAGCCAGTGGTGGCCCGCCCCCTTCACCGCCAACGGGGTGGAGTACGCGACGGCCGAGCACTGGATGATGGCCGCGAAGGCCCGCCTGTTCGGGGACGCGGAGGCGGAGCGGCGGGTGCTGGCCGCGGCGCATCCGGCGGAGGCGAAGAAGGCGGGGCGGCTGGTGCGGGGGTTCGACGAGGGCGTCTGGGAGCGGGAGCGGTTCGGCATCGTGGTCGAGGGCAGCGTCCGCAAGTTCGCCGCGCGCGAGGAACTGCGGCACTACCTGCTGGGCACCGGCGAGCGGGTGCTGGTGGAGGCCAGTCCGGTGGACCGGGTCTGGGGCATCGGCCTCGCCGCGGACGACGAGGCCGCGGCGGATCCGGAGCGGTGGCGGGGTCTGAATCTGCTGGGGTTCGCGCTGATGGAGGCACGGGACCGGCTGCGCGCGGGCGGGGACGCGGGCGCGCGGCCGGCGGCGTAGGCGGCGCGCCCGCCGCGTCACCGGGTCACGAGCACCAGCACACCCATCGCGATACCGAGCACGACGCCACCGATGCCGCAGATGATCCCCGCCAGGGCCTGCCCGCCGTTGGTGGCCTCGCCCCGGTGCGCCTTCCCCCGGCCGATCGCCCCGAAGACGATGCCCAGCACGCCGAGGAGGATCGCCAGCGGCCACAGACAGAACACCGCCGCCGCGACGATCCCGAGTACCAGCCCGGCCGTCCCCATCCCGTTGGCGGGCATCGGCGGCACACCGGGCCACCCGTAGTACCCACCGCCGGCCGGCGCCTGCGCGGGCACCGGCGCCTGCGGGTAGCCGTACGGCAGGTGTCCCGGCCCCTCCGGCCCGATCGGAGGCGGCGGAACCTGCCCCTCCGGCACGGGCGGGACCGGCGGGGCGAACGGATCACCGAGACCGGGCGGCGGCCCCCCGGGACTCGGCGGCACCGTCGGCGCGGCCCACCCCTCGGCGGGCAGCGAGGTCATCGTCTGCTGCTCGTGCACGGACGGCGCCACCGGGGTCCAGGAGGCGACCGTGTCCCCCGCCCCGCTCACCGGCGGCGGCGCCACGTCCTTCCGCAGCCCCACCTTCGGCTCCTCCGGCGGCGCCCAGGGATCCCGCACGGCCTCACCGTGCGACGCCGCGGAGCCCTGCTCCGGCGCCGCAGGCGGCTGCCTGTCGTCGGACATGCGCGGAATCCCCCTCTGGTCGTACGTCCCGTCATGCTACGACCCCTCCCACGCCCCCTTCCCATCCAGGGGCCCGCGACTTCGCCCCAGGGGCGCGGGGAACTGCGCGCCCAACCCCCACCAACCCGCACGAACCCACAACCCGCACCCACCACCCCCCTCAGGGGCGCCGCGGGGAACTGCGCGCCCAGCCCCCACCAACCCGCAGGAAACCCACAACCCCCACCCACCCACACCCCACACTCCCCCACACACCCCACCTCCCGCCCTACGATGACCCCGACCCACCGATCAGCCGATCACCGCGCCCACCCTCCCCCACCCCGGAGGGCGGCCGCCTTCCCGGGGAGGAACCCGTGCCCGACAGCCACCTCACCACCACCCCCCAAGCCGCCGCAGGCGACTTCATCTCCGGCCTCCCGAAAGCCGAACTCCACGTCCACCACGTCGGCTCCGCCTCCCCCCGCATCGTCGCCGAACTCGCCGCCCGCCACCCCGACTCCAAGGTCCCGACGGACCCCGAGGCCCTGGTCGACTACTTCACCTTCACGGACTTCGCGCACTTCATCGAGGTCTACCTGTCCGTCGTCGACCTCATCCGCACCCCGGAAGACGTCCGCCTCCTGACCTATGAGGTCGCCCGCGACCTCGCCCGCCAGCAGGTGCGCTACGCCGAGCTGACGATCACCCCCTTCTCCTCCACCCGCCGCGGCATCGACGAGAACGCGTTCATGGACGCGATCGAGGACGCCCGCAAGGCGGCCGAGGCCGAGTTCGGGACCGTCCTGCGCTGGTGCTTCGACATCCCCGGCGAGGCGGGCCTGGAGGCAGCCGAGGAGACGACCCGGCTCGCGACCGACGACCGCGTCCGCCCGGAGGGCCTGGTCTCGTTCGGACTCGGCGGCCCGGAGATCGGCGTACCCCGCCCGCAGTTCAAGCCGTACTTCGACCGCGCCATCGCCGCCGGCCTGCGGTCCGTGCCGCACGCGGGCGAGACCACGGGCCCGGAGACGGTCTGGGACGCCCTCACCCATCTGCGCGCCGAGCGCATCGGCCACGGCACCAGCTCGGCGCGGGACCCGAAGCTGCTGGCGCACCTCGCCGAGCACCGCATCGCGCTGGAGGTCTGCCCCACCTCGAACATCGCCACCCGCGCGGTCCGCGCCCTGGAGGAGCACCCGATCCGGGAGTTCGTCCGCGCCGGCGTCCTCGTCACCATCAACTCGGACGACCCGCCGATGTTCGGCACCGACCTGAACACCGAGTACGCGGTCGCCGCCCGCCTGCTGGACCTGGACGAGCGCGGCATCGCCGACCTGGCGAAGAACGCCGTCGAGGCGTCCTTCCTCGACCCGGCCGGCAAGGCCCGCCTGGCCGCCGAGATCGACGCGTACACCGACACGTACACCGCGGGCCGGCCCACCCCCTGACCGCACCCACCTTCCAACCCGGCCCCGCACCCGAGCCCGAGCCCGCACCCACCCGTAACCGCCCCGCGCCCGCGCATGGGCCCGGCCCGACACAATGGGCCCATGCGCAACGTGACCGCCGTCGCCCACCGCGGCGCCCCCTACCACGCCCGCGAGAACACCCTGCGTTCGCTGCGCATCGCACGCGAACTGGGCGCGGACGCCGTCGAGATCGACGTACGGCTGACCCGGGACGGCGTCCCGGTGCTGCTGCACGACGAGACGCTGGAACGGCTCTGGGAGCTGGACAAGCCGGTACGGGCGCTGACGGCCGCGGAGTTGGCGGAGGCGACGGCGCAGCGAGTGCCGACGCTGGCCGCGGCGCTGGCGGCGACGGAGGGCAGCCGGGTGATGCTGGACCTGCCCGGCAGCCCGGACGTGCGGGCGGCCCGCCGCGTGGTGGACGTGGTCCGCGACTGCCGCGCCGAGGACCGGGTGTACTACTGCGCGGGCGCCGCCGCGATGCTCGCGGTGCGCACCGCCGACCCGGCCGCCGAGATCGCCCTGACCTGGACCACGCTGGCACCGCCGCGTCCCGCGCTGCTGGACGCGGTGCGCCCGCGCTGGCTCAACTACCGCTTCGGGCTGGTCGACCGCGACCTCGCCGCCCGCGTCCACCGGGACGGCTACCTGCTGTCGGTGTGGACCCCGGACACGGTCCGCGCCATGCGCCGTCTGCTCGACCTGGGCGTCGACTCCATCACCACCAACCGCGTGGACGCCCTGTGCGCGCTGCGCCGCCGCGGTTAGCCGAGCGGCCCGGCGTACTCCAGCGGCGGCGCGATGGCCTGGGCGTCCGCCCCCTCCCCCACCCACAGGCCGATCAGCAGTGCCGCCGTCGCCTCCACCAGCCCGGCCCGTTCCAGCCCGCCCGCGGACAGCGGCACACAGCCGAGGTCGCGGACGAGTCGCCGTACGGCGGCGAGCGCCGCCTCGTCGTCGCCGCACAGCGGCACCGCGAGCGGGCGGCCGTCGAAGACGGGCGGGGTCAGCCGCCACACGTCGACGTGGCAGAGGTTGAACGCCTTGACGACGTGCGCGCCGGGCGCGGCCGCGGCGACGCGCTCGGCCGCCGAGGGGCCGCCGCCCGTGCGCCGGGTGAAGCCGGGGCCGACCGGGTTGGTGCAGTCGATGAGCGTCCGCCCGCGCAGCACGTCCGCCAGCCCGGCGGCCACGTCGACGGCCGCCTCGTAGGGCACCGCCAGGAGCACCGCGTCGGTGCCGTGCAGCGCCGCCGCCCGCAGTCCGCCGTCCCGGCGGCCGCCGGTCCGCACGTCGTGTCCGGCCCGCCGCCACCGGGTGCCGAGGGCGTCCGCCATGTGTCCGGTTCCGAGGATTCCTATACGCATGGCCGACACGGTAGGAAGCCGCTCGGGCACCATTCGGTGTGTGACCACTGACCAGGGCTTCCTCGCCGACTGCCGTGCCCGGCTCGCCTTCGACCTGCTCGCGCACACCTGAAACGCGGTGGTGCTGTGGGCGCTGCGGGACGGCCCGTACCGCCCGGGGGAACTGCGGGAGCGCATCGGCGGCATCAGCCAGAAGGTGCTGACGGAGACGTTGCGCCGCCTGGAGTTCAACGGGCTCGTGACCCGGCGCGCGTACGGCGGCGCCCCGCCGCGCGTGGACTACGAACTGACCGCGCTGGGGCGGACGTTGCTCGCTCCGATCGGCTCGTTCGGCGCCTGGGCGTTCGAGTACGGCGACGAGGTGATGGCGGCGCAGGAGCGGCACGGCGGGGAGCGCTGAGCCTCGGCCGGGCCGGCGTGCCCTGGGCGCCCCGCCCCCTAGGGGACGCCCCCGGACAACCCGCTGAACGTCCGGGCCCGTCGCTCCGGGGCCGGCCAGGGTCGGTGCCCTCCTGAGCGACGATCCGGCCGGTGCCGTACCGCCCGAGGATGATCACCATCACCCGTGACCATCACCTGTCACTCGCTCAGGAACGGACCCGCCATGCGCCTCAGCCGCCGTACGACCGTCGTCGCCGCCGCCCTCGCGCTCGCCCTCGGGGCGGGCGGCCCGCTCGCCGCCGCCCCGGCCTTCGCCGCGCCCGGGGTGACCGCCCCGGCACACGGGAAGGCACCGGACGCCGCCGCGCTGAGCGCCGCACTGGCCGGGCTGCCCGGCGAGCACGCCACCGCCGCCCTCGTGCGGGTCGGCGGCACGGACGGCGTCTGGCGGGGCAGCGCGGGCGTGCGGGATCTGGTGAGCGGGCGCGCGGCGGACCCGGACGCCCGCTTCCGCGCCGGGTCCACGACCAAGGTGGTGACGGCCGCCGTGGTGCTGCACCTCGCGGCGGACGGCCGGATCGACCTGAACCGGCCGGTGCAGGACTACCTCCCCGGCCTGCTCGGCCCCCGGTTCCGGCCGGTCACCGTACGGCAGTTGCTGAACCACACCAGCGGCATCCAGCCCGGTGACGGTCTCGGGGACACCGTCGAGGAGGCGTACGCGCACCGCTTTGACACCCTCTCGCCGGAGCGGGTCGTGGCGTCGGCGGTGGCCAAGGGACCGGAGTTCCCGCCCGGGAAGCGGCAGCACTACCTGAACATCAACTACACGATCCTCGGCCTGCTGATCGAGAAGGTCACCGGTCGCCCGTACGCCTCGGAGGCGACGCGGCGCGTGCTGAAGCCGGCCGGGATGCGGGACACGTACTTCCCCGGCACGGATCCGCGCATCCTCGGCCCGCACAACCGCGGTTATCAGACGATGACGGGACCCGACGGCACGGCCCGGCTGGTCGACGTCACCGAGTGGAACCAGGCGGACCGCTGGGCGGCGGGCGACATGATCTCCACCACCGCCGACCTGGAGCGGCTGGTCACCGCGCTGTTCCGGGGGCGGATCGTGCCGAAGCCGCAGCTGCGGGAGATGTTCCGGGTCCCCGCGCACATCGAGGGCGCCACCCACAGCGCCGGACTCCAGCGGTACGAGTCCGGCGGCCGGGTCTACTGGTTCAAGTCCGGCGCGCGGTACGGGTACAGCACGGCGGTCGCCGCGACCCGCGATCTGAGCCGTACGGTCGTCTACTCGGTCAACGACACCGACGCCAAGGACAAGTCGGGCAATCCGGTGGTGCAGGGCATCGTGGGGGCGGCCCTGAAGTAGGAGCTGAGCGCCGGGGCGGCCCTGACGCGGGAGGGCCGCCCCTGACGGTGTCTCAGCCAACGGCACGGAATCCGCGCAGCCGCAGCGAGTTGCCGACCACGAAGACCGAGGAGAACGCCATCGCCGCCCCCGCGATCATCGGGTTGAGCAGGCCGGCCGCGGCCAGCGGCAGGGCGGCGACGTTGTAGGCGAAGGCCCAGAACAGGTTGCCCTTGATGGTGGCGAGGGTGCGGCGGGAGAGCCGGATGGCGTCGGCGGCGGCGCGCAGGTCGCCGCGGACCAGGGTCAGGTCGCCGGCCTCGATCGCCGCGTCCGTGCCGGTGCCCAGGGCGAGCCCGAGGTCGGCCTGTGCGAGCGCGGCCGCGTCGTTGACGCCGTCGCCGACCATCGCGACCGTACGGCCCTCGGCCTGGAGCCGCTCGACGACCGCCACCTTGTCCTCGGGCAGCACCTCGGCGATCACCTCGTCGATGCCGACCTCGCGGGCCACCGCCTCGGCGACGGCCCGGTTGTCGCCGGTGAGCAGCACCGGCCGCAGCCCCAGTGAGCGGAGCCGGCGGACGGCCTCGGCGCTCGTGTCCTTCACGGCGTCGGCGACCTCCAGCACCGCGCGGGCCTCGCCGTCCCAGGCCACGGCGATGGCCGTACGGCCGTCCCGCTCGGCCCGCGCCCTGGCCGCCGCCAGTTCGGCGGGAAGCTCGATCGCCCACTCCGCCAGCAGCTTCTCCCGGCCGACGAGCACGGCGTGCCCCTCGACGATGCCCTGCACGCCGAGCCCCGGCACGTTGGCGAAGTCCTCCGGGACCGGCAGGGTGCCGGTCCGCTCGGCGGCCGCGGCGGCGACGGCGCGGGCGATGGGGTGCTCGGAGGCGTGCTCCAGGGCGCCCGCGAGCCGCAGCACCTCGTCGGTGCCGGTGGCGCCGGCGGTGTGCACGGCGAGCAGGGTCATCCGGCCGGTGGTGACGGTGCCGGTCTTGTCGAGGACGACGGTGTCGACGCGGCGGGTGGACTCCAGCACCTCGGGGCCCTTGATGAGGATGCCGAGCTGGGCGCCGCGCCCGGTGCCGACGAGCAGCGCGGTCGGCGTGGCCAGGCCCAGCGCGCACGGGCAGGCGATGATCAGCACGGCGACGGCGGCGGTGAACGCGGCGGTGAGCCCGGCGCCGTTGCCGAGCCAGAAGCCGAGGGTGCCGAGGGCGAGCGCGATGACGACCGGGACGAAGACGCCGGAGATCCGGTCGGCGAGCCGCTGGGCGGCGGCCTTGCCGTTCTGCGCGTCCTCGACCAGCTTGGCCATCCGGGCGAGCTGGGTGTCGGCGCCGACCCGGGTGGCCTCGACGACGAGCCGGCCGCCCGCGTTGACGGTGGCACCGGTGACGGGGTCGCCGACGCCGACCTCGACGGGCGCGGACTCGCCGGTGAGCAGGGAGGCGTCCACGGCGGAGCCGCCCTCCACGACGACGCCGTCGGTGGCGATCTTCTCGCCGGGCCGCACCACGAACCGGTCGCCCGCCCGCAACTCGCCGACCGGCACGCGCACTTCGGTGCCGTCGCGCAGCACGGTGACGTCCTTGGCTCCGAGTTCCATGAGCGCCCGCAGCGCGGCGCCCGCCGTGCGCTTGGAGCGGGCCTCGAAATAGCGGCCGGCCAGGATGAACGCGGTGACTCCGGCGGCGGCCTCCAGGTAGATGTTCCCGGAGCCGTCGCCGCGGGCGATGGTCAGCTCGAACGGGTGGGTCATGCCGGGCGCGCCGGCCGTGCCGAGGAACAGCGCCCACAGCGACCACAGGAACGCGGCCGAGGTGCCGACCGAGATCAGCGTGTCCATGGTGGCGGCGCCGTGCCGGGCGTTGGTCCACGCGGCGCGGTGGAAGGGCCAGGCGGCGTAGGTGACGACGGGGGCGGCGAGGGTCAGGGACAGCCACTGCCAGTACGTGAACTGGAGCGCCGGGATCATCGCCAGGGCGATCACCGGGACGGCGAGCACGACGGCGGTGACCAGCCGCTGCCGCAGCGGCGTCAGCTCGTCCGCGGCCCCGTGCTCCTCGGGGGGCGCCTGGTCCGGGCCGGTCCGCGGTGGCTCGGGTTCCCGCGCGGTGTATCCGGTGGCCTCGACGGTGGCGATCAGGTCGGGGACGGTCACGTTCCCGGCGTAGGTCACCTTCGCCTTCTCCGTCGCGTAGTTGACGGTGGCGGTGACGCCGTCCATGCGGTTGAGCTTTTTCTCGATGCGGGCCGCGCAGGAGGCGCAGGTCATTCCGCCGATGGCGAGTTCGACCTCGGTGGTGGCACCGGGGGCCGTGGTGATCATCGTTCCTCCTGGACTGCTCGCCGACTCTCGGATCACTCTTCACTTGATACCCCTGGGGGGTATAAGCTGCTCACATATATACCCCCACCGGGTACCCAGATCAAGAGCAGTCAGGAGTCAGAGATGCGCCCCCTGTACAAGATCGGTGCCTTCGGCGCCGCGCTGGCCGCCTCCTTCGCCGCCGCGTACGGCATCGGCGACGCGGTCTCCCCGCTCTCCCCGGACACCGGCGGAGGCGGCGGTCATGAACCGGCCGCCCACTCCTCCCCCGCACCCGGGGGCAGCGCGCGCGGGGACAGCACGCCCGCGGCCACCACACCCGGCGGCCTCCAGGTCTCCCAGGACGGCTACACCCTGGACCTGAGGACCCCGCGCGTACCCGCCGGCGAACCGGCCGCCCTGCGCTTCGTCATCCGCGACGCGGACGGCCGCCCGGTGACCGACTACCGGCGCGAGCACGAGAAGGACCTGCACCTGATCCTCGCCTCACGCGACCTCACCACCTACCGCCACCTGCACCCCACCCGCGCGGCCGACGGCACCTGGACGACCACGGCCACGCTCCCCGAGCCCGGCGGCTACCGCGTCCTCGCCGACTTCACCCCGGCCGCCGAGCGCGAGGGCCTGACGCTGGGCGCCGACCTGGCGGTCTCCGGCACCTACACCCCGGACGCCCTGCCCGCCCCCGCCACCACGGCCACCGTGGACGGCTACGAGGTCACCCTGGACGGCACCCTGAAGGCGGGCGGCGCGAGCGACCTGACCTTCACCGTCCGCCGCGACGGCAAGCCGGCCGCCCTCCAGCCGTACCTCGGCGCCTACGGCCACCTGGTCGCCCTGCGCTCCGGCGACCTCGCCTACCTGCACGTCCACCCGCACGAGGAGGCCCACGGCACCGCCGCCTCCGGCCCGGAGGTCGCCTTCTCCGCGACCGCCCCCAGCCGGGGCACCTACCGCCTCTTCCTGGACTTCAGGACCGGCGGCGAGGTCCACACGGCGGCCTTCACGGTCCGGGCGGGCGAGCCGACCACGCCCACGGCCGAAGAGCGGCCGGACAAGTCCCACGAGGAGCAGGCCCCGCACGGCCACTGAGACCCGGCAGGGCGATGCCGACCCGGAGAAGACGAGGACGGGGCCCGGAAAAAGCAAAACGCGGCCCCGGACGGTCCGTCCTCCGTCCGGGGCCACGGGTCACGGGTTCACCGTGCGCGCGGGATCACGCGTCCAGCGACGTCATGACGTGCTTGATGCGGGTGTAGTCCTCGAAGCCGTAGCCCGAGAGGTCCTTGCCGTAGCCGGACTTCTTGAAGCCGCCGTGCGGCATCTCGGCGACCAGCGGGATGTGGGTGTTGATCCACACGCAGCCGAAGTCGAGCTTCTTGGACATCCGCATGGCGCGGCCGTGGTCCTTGGTCCACACCGAGGACGCGAGGGCGTACTCGACGCCGTTGGCGTACTGGACCGCCTGCTCCTCGTCGGTGAAGGACTGCACGGTGATGACGGGGCCGAAGACCTCGTTCTGGATGATCTCGTCGTCCTGCTTCAGGCCGGAGACGACGGTCGGGGCGTAGAAGTAGCCCCGCTCGCCGACCTGGTGGCCGCCGGCCTCGACCTTGGCGTGGGCGGGCAGCCGCTCGATGAAGCCGGCGACCTGCTTGAGCTGGTTCGGGTTGTTCAGCGGGCCGAAGAGCACGTCCTCGTCGTCCGGCTGACCGGTCTTGGTCTCGGCGGCGGCCTTGGCGAGCGCGGCGACGAACTCGTCGTGGATGGACTCCTGGACGAGGACGCGGGTGGCGGCCGTACAGTCCTGGCCGGCGTTGAAGAAGCCCGCCACCGAGATGTCCTCGACGGCCTTGGCGATGTCGGTGTCCTCGAAGACGACGACCGGCGCCTTGCCGCCCAGCTCCAGGTGGACCCGCTTGAGGTCCTTGGAGGCGGACTCGGCGACGGACATGCCGGCGCGCACGGAGCCGGTGATGGACGCCATCGCCGGGACAGGGTGCTCGACCATCATGCGGCCGGTCTCGCGGTCGCCGCAGATGACGTTGAAGACGCCCTTGGGCAGGATCGAGCCGACGATCTCGGCGATCAGCACGGTGGACGCGGGGGTGGTGTCCGACGGCTTCAGGACGACCGTGTTGCCCGCGGCGATGGCCGGGGCGAACTTCCACACGGCCATCATCATCGGGTAGTTCCACGGCGCGACCTGGGCGCAGACGCCGACCGGCTCGCGGCGGATGATCGAGGTCATCCCGTCCATGTACTCGCCGGCGGAGCGGCCCTCCAGCATCCGCGCGGCGCCCGCGAAGAAGCGGATCTGGTCCACCATCGGCGGGATCTCCTCGGAGCGGGTCAGCCCGATGGGCTTGCCCGTGTTCTCCACCTCGGCCGCGATGAGTTCCTCGGCGCGCTCCTCGAACGCGTCAGCGATCTTCAGAAGGGCCTTCTGCCGCTCGGCGGGCGTGGTGTCGCGCCACGCCGGGAACGCGGCCTCGGCGGCCGCCATGGCGGCGTCGACGTCGGCCTGCCCGGACAGCGGTGCGGTGGCGTACGCCTCGCCGGTGGCGGGGTTCACCACATCGGTGGTCCGTCCGTCGGCGGCGTCCCGGAACTCTCCGTCGATGTAGTTGCGCAGGCGACGCAGTTCGGTGGTCACTGCCGGCCCTCCTGTCGATGTCCATTCCTTGAGATGCCCACCCTAGTCGCTCGGCCCACCGTTTCAACACCCCCCACCGGTCGGAATCTGCGAAATCCGCAAGGCTGGATCACGTAAACAACGGATTTCATCGATCCGGCCTTGCGAAACTGTCGAGTCCTCGTGCAGAGTGAGGTCGTGGCCAGTCGAAGCGCAGACCAGAGGGACTCCCGCGAGTCCAGGAACGGCACCCCCCAGCTGGACGCCGTCTCCCTCGCCATCATCGAGCAGCTCCAGGAGGACGGCCGCCGGCCGTACGCCGCCATCGGCAAGGCCGTGGGCCTGTCCGAGGCCGCCGTGCGCCAGCGCGTGCAGAAACTGCTCGACCAGGGCGTGATGCAGATCGTCGCCGTCACGGACCCGCTCACCGTGGGCTTCCGCCGGCAGGCGATGGTCGGGATCAACGTCGAGGGCGACGTGGAGTCCGTCGCCGACGCGCTGACCGACATGCCGGAAGTGGAGTACGTGGTGATGACCGCGGGCTCGTTCGACATCCTCGCGGAGATCGTCTGCGAGGACGACGACCACCTGCTGGGCGTCATCAACAAGCGCATCCGCGCCCTGCCCGGCGTGCGCTCCACCGAGAGCTTCGTCTACCTGAAGCTCAAGAAGCAGACCTACATGTGGGGAACCCGATAACCCGTGAGGACCCGATAACCGTGAGCACCAAGGACCTCAGCCAGAGCGCGTACGACCACCTGTGGATGCACTTCACCCGCATGTCGTCGTACGAGAACTCCCCAGTCCCGACCATCGTCCGCGGTGAGGGCACCTACATCTACGACGACAAGGGCAAGCGGTACCTCGACGGTCTCGCGGGTCTCTTCGTGGTCCAGGCCGGCCACGGCCGCACCGAACTCGCCGAGACCGCCGCCAAGCAGGCCCAGGAACTGGCGTTCTTCCCCGTCTGGTCCTACGCCCACCCGAAGGCGGTCGAGCTGGCCGAGCGGCTGGCCCACCACGCGCCGGGCGACCTCAACAAGGTCTTCTTCACCACCGGCGGCGGCGAGGCGGTCGAGACCGCCTGGAAGCTCGCCAAGCAGTACTTCAAGCTCCAGGGCAAGCCGACCAAGTACAAGGTCATCTCCCGCGCGGTCGCCTACCACGGCACCCCGCAGGGCGCCCTGTCCATCACCGGCCTGCCCGCCCTGAAGGCCCCCTTCGAGCCGCTCGTGCCGGGCGCGCACAAGGTGCCGAACACCAACATCTACCGCGCCCCGATCCACGGCGACGACCCCGAGGCCTTCGGCCGCTGGGCCGCCGACCAGATCGAGCAGCAGATCCTCTTCGAGGGCCCGGACACGGTCGCCGCGGTCTTCCTGGAGCCGGTGCAGAACGCCGGCGGCTGCTTCCCGCCGCCGCCCGGCTACTTCCAGCGGGTCCGCGAGATCTGCGACCAGTACGACGTCCTGCTGGTGTCGGACGAGGTCATCTGCGCCTTCGGCCGCCTCGGCACGATCTTCGCCTGCGACAAGTTCGGCTACGTCCCGGACATGATCACCTGCGCCAAGGGCATGACCTCGGGCTACTCCCCGATCGGCGCGTGCATCGTCTCCGACCGCGTCGCCGAGCCGTTCTACAAGGGCGACAACACCTTCCTGCACGGATACACCTTCGGCGGCCACCCCGTGTCGGCCGCGGTGGGCCTCGCCAACCTCGACCTGTTCGAGCGCGAGAACCTCACCCAGCACGTCCTCGACAACGAGGGCGCCTTCCTCTCCACGCTGCAGAAGCTGCACGACCTGCCGATCGTCGGCGACGTCCGCGGCAACGGCTACTTCTACGGCATCGAACTGGTGAAGGACAAGAACACCAAGGAGTCCTTCAACGACGAGGAGACCGAGCGCGTCCTGTACGGCTTCCTCTCCAAGGCCCTGTTCGACAACGGCCTGTACTGCCGTGCCGACGACCGCGGCGACCCGGTCGTCCAGCTCGCCCCGCCGCTGATCTCCACCCAGGAGACCTTCGACGAGATCGAGCAGATCCTGCGCGCCACCCTCACGGAGGCGTGGACGAAGCTCTGATCTTCCGCACGGATGATCAACTGGCCCCGGTGCCGCCCGTTCGAGTGAGAAACGGGCGCCCGGGGCCACGTGCTGTCCGGCCTCCCGCGGCGAGCTGCCTAGCGTGCCAGTGACCGATCGGCCCTGCCTTCGTTCACCCGCACGGGGGAACAGGCACGGAACCACAGATCTGAACCGAGGTGTACGCCCATGGAGGCCCCGCCGGACAACGACGTGCTCTGGGCACGGTCACTGCACTTCACGCACCAGGACGGCTCCCCCGCGCTGAGCGGCGTCTCGCTCGGCGTCCGCGAAGGCGAGATCCTCGCCGTCACCGGCCCGCGCGGCAGCGGCAAGTCCACCCTGCTCGGTTGTCTGGCCGGCCTGGCGCGCGCCCAGCGCGGCGAGGTGTGGTTCAACAGCGTCCCCGTGCACACCATGGGCCCCCTCGCCCGGGAACGGCTGCGCCGCGACCGGTTCGGCTGGATCGACCCGGCCCCCGCGCTCGTCCCCGAGCTGAACGTCTGGGAGAACACCGCCCTGCCGCTGATGCTGCGCGGCACCACCCGGCGCCGCGCCAAGGTCGCCGCCCAGGAGTGGCTGGAACGCCTCGACGTCGGCGACAAGGCCCGCGAACACCCCGCCGAGCTCGTCCAGTCCGAGCGGCAGCGCGTCTGCATCGCCCGCGCGCTCGCCCCCGCCCCGACGGTCCTCTTCGCCGACGAGCCGACCGCGCCGCTGCACCGCGCGGACCGCGGCCACGTCCTGCGCACCCTCACCACGGCGGCCCGCTCGCACGGCATCACCGTCGTCCTCGCCACCCACGACCCGGACACCGCGGCCCTCGCGGACCGCACGGTCTCCCTCCTGGACGGACGGCGCGTGACCACCGTGCACCTGCCGCCGGCCCCCGAGACGGAAGGCCGGGCCGCGTGCTCGCTCTCCGCCTGACCCGCAGCGCCCACCCGGCCGTCCAGCTGCGCCGCCTGATGGTCGCGGCGGCCTCCGCCGGCACGGGCTTCCTCCTGCTGTCCGCCCTCGGCTACGCGCTCGGCCACCCCGGCGACCCGGCCGGCTCCCTCCTGCTCCGCCTGGCCTGGTGCGCGGTGCCGCTGGCCGCGACCGTCCAGCTCGCCGTCGCCGTCGCCCGCACCGACCCCGGCACCGCCCCGCGCCCCGGACTGTCGGCGGTCGGCCTGGGCCCGGCCCGGCTGATGACCGTCTCGGCGACCACCACGGCACTGGCCACCACCCTGGGCTCCCTCCTCGCCCTGTTCGTCTTCCTCCACCTGCGCGGCGACCTCACCGGCATGCCCTTCGACGGCGCCGCCGCGGACTTCCTCGCCGCCGACCGGCCCCTCCCCCTGCCCGCCACCCTGACGCTGCTGGCCATCGTCCCGGCGATCGCGTCCCTGTCCGTGGCCCTGGTCCTGCGCCCCCGCGACCCCGCCCCGGGCCCGCAGGCACCCCGCCGCTTCGGCCGGTTCGGGGCGTTCCGGCAGGGACCGAAGGAGCGGGACACCTTCGGCGCGTACGGCAGGTTCGGCGCGCAGCGCCGGACAGGCACCGGCCGCACCCCGGGGGCGGGTCCGGCGCGGCCCGCGCGGAGCCGGCCGCGTGTCACCGTCACGGCTCCGGTCGCGCAGCGGGACGGCACCGCGCGTACGCCGGCCGCCGCCACGGCCGACTCCCGGGGCGCGACACCGCCCGCGCCGGCCGCCCCCGCCGGCCTGCCCACCGCCGCCCCGCCGAGCCTCCCGTGGGGCATCGCCACCCTCGCCGCGGGCCTCGCCGTCGAGGCCTACGCGACCGGCGCCACCACCGCCGCCGACCTCACCACCCCGAGCGGCCTCGGCGCCGGCCCCCTGGGCGTCCTCGCCGGCTGGGTGATGACCGCCGTGGGACTCGCCCTGGCCGGGCCGGGCCTCACCCACCTGTGCGGCCGCCTCCTGCAGTGCGCCCGCCCCGGCGCGCTGCGGCTCCTCGCGGGCCGCGCCCTGATGGCGGAGGCCACCCGCATCGGCCGCCCGCTCGGTGTCGTCTGCGCGGTCACCTCCGCGGCGTACGCCCTGGCCACCCTCCAGGACCCGGTCACCCTCGGCCCGCTCACCACTCTCGGGGCGCTCCTGGTCGGGGGCTGCGCCACGGCGACGCTGCTCACCGCGGCCGTCGAGACGCGGCAGTCCCGCGCGGACACCACCGCCGCCCTGGTCCGCCTCGGCGCGCCCGGCACGGTGCTGCGCGGCGCCGCGGCCCTGCGCGCGGGCGCGCTGCTGGCGGTGTTCGGCCCGCTGACCCTGACCGTCGCGGCGCTGGCGGCGCAGCCGCTGACGAGCTGAGCGCCCACGGCATCCCTGCCGGAGCCGTACGGAACGTCGTACGAAAAGGGTCGCCGCGCACCGATGAGTTCGCGGCGGCACGCCGGTCTACCCCATCGAGAACGACGACAACCGAGGGAGAGACCCTGATGTACCAGCAGATGATCTTCGTGAACCTGCCCGTCGCCGACCTGGACGCCGCGAAGAAGTTCTTCACCGAGCTGGGCTACTCGATCAACCCGCAGTTCAGCGACGAGACCGCGGCCAGCGTCGTCATCAGCGACACGATCGTCGCGATGCTGCTCACCAAGGAGAAGTACGCGCAGTTCACCAAGAAGGAGATCGCCGACGCCACCCGGACCAGCGAGGTGCTGATCGCGCTGAGCGCGGAGAGCCGGGAGAAGGTCGACGAGCTGGTCGACAAGGCGATCGCGGCGGGCGGCACGGCCTCCGGCGAGACGCAGGACCTCGGCTTCATGTACGGCCGCTCCTTCGACGACCTCGACGGCCACACCTGGGAGGTCGTCTGGATGGACCCGGCGGCGATCGAGGGCTGACGGCCCGGCAGGAGGAGGCCGCCCGGCACGGGCGGGTGCGGGCGCGTCCGACACCCGCCCCGGTCCGGCGAGCTGACGGGCCGTACGGACGCCCTCCTGACGGACCGTACGAACGCCCTCCTCACCGCGGACATCCCCGGCGCCGCCTCGCCGGCCGACCGGATCGAGACGCTCGGGAGGCGTTGAAACGTCTCGTCGGTTAATAAGCGGGCAAAGCCAACCCCTGCGAGGGGCATATGCATTGACACTTCTTATGGAGCGCTTATAAACCTGTGAGACTCCTGGGGGTGCCGGGGCGGGCGCCGTGAGCCGGTGTCACCTCGCTACCCTCGTCAACCCCCCGCATGTGCGAATCTCGTAAAGGACAAACGTGTCCATAACCCGCCGTAACGTTGCACGTTCCGTGCGCATGATCGGTGTCGCCTCCGCCGCGGCCGCCCTGACGCTCGGCGTCGCGGGCACCGCCCTCGCCTGTGACATCAGTGAGTTCTCCGCCGTCGCCGAGTGCGAGGGCACCAAGGGTGTCATCAGGGTCACCGACAAGGACCCCTCGGGTGTCCCGGCGACCGTCTCGGTCTACCTGGAGAACAACGGCGCCGACGAGCGTCTGGTCGGCACCCAGGAGGTCCGGGGCTCCCGCGAAGGCGTCACGATCACCTTCGAGGAGGACTGGAGGCCGAACGCCACCTACCGGATCCACGTCAAGGCCGGGAACCAGGTCGACGACGACATCAAGCCGGACCTGACCACGCCGTCCACGCCGTGCAAGCCGGACGACAGCCCGACCCCGACGCCGACCCCGACCCCGACGCCGTCGGAAACCCCCTCCGACACCCCGTCGGCCTCCGAGACCCCGTCGGCGCCGGAGGACTCCGCCACGCCCGTCCCGTCCGCCCCCGAGAGCGGCAGCAGCGCCCCGGCGGACACCGCGAGCAACGCGCCGTCCCCCGCGGCCGGGGAGTCCAACCTCGCCGAGACCGGCGCCAACTCCAACACCGGTCTGATCGTCGGCATCGCGGCCGCCCTGGTCGCCATCGGCGGCGGCGCCGTCTTCTTCGGCCTCCGCCGCCGCGGCGCGAACAGCAACCACTGATCGCACCGCGCCCCACACCGGCCCGCCCTCGATACGACTCGGGGGCGGGCCGTCGGCGTGCCGGAGCCCTCCCCCGGCAGCGGCACCGACCCGGGCATCACGACGGCGACAGCGACGGCACCGTCAGCAGTCAGCCGAACGTCGCCCGCTCCAGCCAGAACTCCAGCAGCTCCCGCTCCCCCCGCACCTCCAGGCCGGGCGCGTCCAGGGGCAGCCGGCGGTAGAAGGCGAGCAGCACCGAGGTGAGCGGGCCGCGCAGGGCGACCGTCGCCTTCTCGTGGCCGCGCCGCCAGACGACCCCGTCCTCGGTCAGCTCGATCACCCACTCGGCGTTCAGCTCGGGTGCGGTGTCGGTGGCGTGGAGGTGAAGAGTGCGGCGGTCCCTGCCGCGCAGCTCGCTCGCCGAGTCGTCCGGCAGGGCCCGCTGGACGAACTGCACGATCTCCAGCCACTCGTCCACGGCGTCCGCCGCCACCTCGGGCGCCACCTCGTAGGGCAGCCCGGCGGCGAGCGTGGCGTCGGCGCGGTGCACGGTGATCTCGTGGGTCATCCGGCGCGCCCAGAACCCGGCGGTGTTGATCCCGGACCAGGCCCACACCACGGCGTCCGGACCGGCCTCCCGCAGCGCGGCGACGACCGCCTCGCCGCTCTCCGCCAGCCAGGCGTCGAGCGCCGCCGCGTCCCCGGTCGCCTCGGGCCCGGTGCCACCCGGCACCTCGCTCAGGCCGATCTCCTTCTCGGCCCGGGTGCGCACCAGCAGCTCCACCCAGCGCAGCGCCCCGCCGGTGTGCCGCACCAGCTGTTCCAGCGACCAGTCCGGGCAGGTCGGCACGGTCGCGGAGAGATCGGCGCCGGACGTCACCACGGACCTCAACCGGCCGAGCTGGTGCGCTATTTCGTCGCAGTAGCGGTCGTGCGCGAGTCGGCTCATGACCCGCACCCTATGATCGGCTCGCTCAGTCGAGCACCACGATTTCGGCCACGTCGAACTCCACGCCGACCACGTCCCCGACCTCCGGCGCCGACCGCAGCGCGCACGCCGCCTCCAGGCGCGGGGCGTCCTCCGGCTGGAGGTGCACGGCGACATGGGTGCCCTTGAAGGTGCGGGCGGCTACCGCGCAGCGCAGCCCGGCGTCGGGGGCCACCAAGCGCACCCCGGCGGGCCGGACGAGCAGGGTGCGCGCCCCCTGGGCGGCGCCCTCGGGGACCGGCAGCTTGCCCCAGGGAGTGGCGGCGGCCTGTCCGGCGACGGTGGCGTCGACCACGTTCTCGAAGCCGAGGAAGCGGGCCACGAACGCGTCCGCCGGCCGCTGCCACACCTGAAGGGGCGTCCCGGACTGGGCGATCCGCCCGTCCCGCATCACCACGACCCGGTCGGCGAGCGCGAACGCCTCGCCCTGGTCGTGGGTGACCGCGAGCACGGTGGTGCCGAGCCGGCCGAACAGCTCCCGGAGTTCCACCACCAGCCGTTCCCGCAGCGACCGGTCGAGCTGGCCCAGCGGCTCGTCCAGCATCAGCAGCCGTGGCCGGGGCGCGAGCGCGCGGGCCAGCGCGACCCGCTGCTGCTCGCCGCCGGAGAGCGCGGCCACGGCCCGGCGGCCGGCGCCCGGCAGCCCGACGAGGTCCAGCAACTCCCGTACGCGCTCGTCCTGCTGCCGCCGGGGAACGCCGTGCATCCGCAGCCCGAAGGCCACGTTGCCGCCCACGTCCCGCTGCGGGAACAGCTGATGGTCCTGGAACATCAGCCCGAGTTCACGCCGGTGCGCGGGCACCCCCGTCTGGTCGCGCCCGTCCAGCACCACCCGCCCGGCGTCCAGGCCCTGCAGCCCGGCCACCGCCCGCAGCAGCGTGGACTTGCCGCTGCCGCTGGGCCCGAGCACGCACACCACCTCGTGCTCGGCGACGACGAGATCGACCGCGTCGAGCACGGCCCGCCCGCCGAACCGCACCGTCGCGCCCTCGACCCGCAGCAGCATCAGAACTCCCCCGTCCGGTCGGTCCGCAGCCGCTCCAGCACCAGCAGCGCCACCGCGCACACCACCATCAGAATCGTCGACAGGGCCATCGCCTGCCCGTAGTTGAGGTCGCCGGGCCGTCCCAGCAGCCGCGCCACGGCGACCGGCAGCGTGGGGTTGTCGGGGCGCGCGATGAACACGGTCGCCCCGAACTCCCCGAGCGACACGGCGAACGCGAACCCGGCCGCGACCAGCAGCGCCCGCCGCACCATCGGCAGGTCGACCTCCCGCCACACCCGCCACGGCGACGCCCCGAGCACCGCCGCCGCCTCCCGCAGCCGGACGTCCACCGCGCGCAGCACGGGCAGCATGGTCCGCACCACGAACGGCACCCCGACCAGCGCCTGCGCGAGCGGCACCAGGATCCACGAGGCGCGCAGGTCCAGCGGCGGCTCGTCGAGCGCGATGAGGAAGCCGAAGCCGACGGTGACGGCGGACACGCCGAGCGGCAGCATCAGCAGCGCGTCGAACCCGCGCACGAACCGCCCGGCGTCGCGCCGGGTCAGCGCCGCCGCCGCGAGCCCGCCGATCACGACGGCGATGGCGGTCGCGGCGAGGGCGTACCGCAGCGAGTTGCCGATCGCCTCGATCGGCGGGACCAGGAAGGTGCCGCCGTCCGCGCGGGTCAGCGCCTCGTAGTACAGGAAGCCGGGCGCGTCCAGGGAGCGCTGCACCAGCACCGCCAGCGGCAGCACCAGCAGCAGGGCGATGGTGACGAGGACCCCGGCCAGCAGCGCCCACTGCCCGGCCCCGCGCGGCCGGCGCGCGGTGACCGCCGCGTCCACCAGCCGCAGCGCGCTCTCCCGCCGCCGTACCGTCCAGGCGTGCACGGCGAGGATCGCACCGACCGCCGCGAACTGAACGAGGGTGAGCACCGCGGCCGTGGACAGGTCGAAGATCTCCGACGTCTGCCGGTAGATCTCGACCTCCAGGGTGGAGAACGCGGGCCCGCCGAGGATCTGCACCACGCCGAAGGAGGTGAAGGTGAACAGGAACACCATCAGCGCGGCGGCGGCCACGGCGGGCGCGAGGGCGGGCAGGGTGATCTGCCGCCAGGCCGCCCACCGGGACGCGCCGAGCATCCGAGCGGCCTCCTCCTGCCGCGGGTCGAGCTGCGCCCACAGCCCGCCGACGGTGCGGACGACGACCGCGTAGTTGAAGAACACGTGCGCGAGCAGGATCGCCCACACGGTGGTGTCCAGCCGTACGCCCCACAGCTCGTCCAGCAGTCCGCCGCGCCCGAGCAGCGCCAGGAACGCCGTACCGGCCACGACCGTGGGCAGCACGAACGGCACGGTCACCACCGCCCGCAGCAACTGCTTGCCGGGGAAGTCGAGGCGGGCGAAGACATACGCGGCGGGCAGCGCGAGCAGCAGGGTGAGCGCGGTGGAGGCGAGCGCCTGCCAGGTGGTGAACCACAGCACGTGCCGGATGGCGGGGTCGGCGGGCACGTCGACGAGCCGCCCGAGCTGCCAGGACCCGTCGGCGTTCAGGCCGCGGGCGACGATCGCGGCGACGGGCCAGGCGAAGAAGACGGCGAAGAACGCGACGGGCAGGGCCATGAGCCCGAGCCGCGCCGCCGCGCTCTTCGCGCCGCCCCGGCGGGGGGTTACTTCAGTACGAGCGAGGTCCACGACTTGACCCAGTCGTCACGGTTGTCGGCGATCTTCGCCGGGTCCATGGTCTCGGGGTCCTCGGCCTGCGGGCCGTACGTCGCGAACTCCTCGGGCACCTTCGCGCCCTCCCGCACCGGGTAGACGAACATGTTCAGCGGCATGTCCTCCTGGAACTCCTTGCCGATCAGGAAGTCCAGGAGCGCCTTGCCGCCCTCGGGGTTCTGCGCGTTGCTCAGCAGCCCGGCGTACTCGACCTGCCGGAAGCAGGTGCCCTCGGCGACGCCGGTCGGTGCGGTCTTCGGCTTCGGGTCGGCGTAGATCACCTCGGCGGGCGGCGAGGAGGCGTACGACACGACGAGCGGCCGGTCGGCGTCGGCCTTCTTCCCGCCGGCGGAACCGGAGAACTCCTCGTTGTACGCCTGCTCCCAGCCGTCGACGACCTTCACGCCGTTGGCCTTGAGCTTCTTCCAGTAGTCCTGCCAGCCTCCCCCACTCTCGGCTTCGCTCGAGCGGGAGGTGCCCCCATCGCCGTACTTCGCGGCGGTGCCGAGCAGGAAGCCGAGGCCCGGCGAGGAGGTGGACGGGTTCTCGGTGACCAGCAGGTTCTTGTACTCCGGCTTGATCAGGTCGTCGAAGGAGTCCGGCGGGGTCAGCTTCTTCTCGCTGAAGTACGCCTTGTCGTAGTTGACGCAGATGTCGCCGGTGTCGACGGGCGTGACCCGGTGCTCCGCCTCGTCGGCGCGGTACTCGGGCCGGATCAGGTCGGAGCCCTTCGCCTCGTACGGCTGGAAGAGGCCGTTGTCGAGGGCGCGGGAGAGCAGGGTGTTGTCGACGCCGAAGAAGACGTCGCCCTGCGGGTTGTCCTTGGTCAGGATCGCCTTGTTGACGGCCTGCCCGGCGTCGCCGTCCTCCAGCACCCTGACCTTGTAGCCGGACTTCTTCTCGAAGGCGGCGAGGACGTCCTTCGAGACGGCCCACGAGTTGTGGCTGACGAGCGTGACGGTCCTGGATCCGGAACCGCCGCCGGACGCCTGGTCGCCGTCGGACGACCCGCACGCGGACAGCGTGACCAGGCCGAGCCCGACGGCCAGGATCGTGGCCTTCTTGGTGATGCTCACTGAATTCCTCCTGGAGGGACCAGGAAGAGACGCGGCCCCGCCCGGGAGCCTCCGGGGAAAATCCGGGGCTCCCGGGCAGGGCGCAACAGCTCGAGTGGTGACCGATCTCCCTACCCAGAATGACCTGGGCCAGGTTCGGAGGGTCTGCGGCCGGGTGCCGCACTCTCAGCGCTGTGGCGCTCCCCTGTCGGAATATGCAGATGTACTTACGCCCGTCAGACTACCGTTCGGTGGCGGCGAGCTGACCACACGCCCCGTCGATCTCCTGACCACGGGTGTCCCGGATCGTCACCGGCACCCCGTGCGCGGCGATGGCCTCGACGAACGCCTTCTCGTCCTCGGGCCGCGAGGCGGTCCACTTCGAGCCGGGCGTCGGGTTCAGCGGGATGAGGTTGACGTGTACCGGCCGGCCCTTGAGCAGCCGGCCCAGCCGGTCGCCCCGCCAGGCCTGGTCGTTGATGTCCCGGATCAGGGCGTACTCGATGGACAGCCGGCGTCCGGACTTCTCGGCGTACTCGAACCCCGCGTCCAGCACCTCGCGCACCTTCCACCGGGTGTTCACCGGGACCAGGGTGTCGCGCAGCTCGTCGTCGGGGGCGTGCAGCGAGATCGCCAGCCGGCACTTGAAGCCCTCGTCGGCGAACCGGTGGATGGCCGGGACGAGCCCGACGGTCGACACGGTGATCCCGCGCTGCGACAGCCCCAGCCCGTCGGGGGCGGGATCGGTCAGGGCGCGGATGGCGCCGACGACCCGCTTGTAGTTGGCGAGCGGCTCGCCCATCCCCATGAAGACGATGTTCGACAGCCGCGCGGGCCCCCCGGGCACCTCGCCGTCGCGCAGCGCCCGCATACCGTCCACGATCTGGTGCACGATCTCGGCGGTCGACAGGTTCCGGTCGAGCCCCGCCTGCCCGGTGGCACAGAAGGGGCAGTTCATGCCGCACCCGGCCTGCGAGCTGATGCACATGGTCACCCGGTCCGGGTAGCGCATCAGCACCGACTCCACGAGCGTGCCGTCGAACAGCCGCCACAGCGTCTTGCGGGTCGTGCCCTCGTCCGTCGACAGATGCCGTACGACGGTCATCAGCTCGGGGAACAGCGCCTCGCGCAGCTTCTCGCGGGAGGCGGCCGGGATGTCGGTCCACTGCTCCGGGTCGTGCGCGTACCGCGCGAAGTAGTGCTGCGAGAGCTGCTTGGCACGGAACGGCTTCTCACCGATCTCGGCGACCGCGTCCTTCCGCTCCGCGGGCGAGAGATCGGCAAGGTGCCGCGGCGGCTTCTTGGCTCCGCGCGGGGCGACGAAAGTGAGTTCTCCGGGCTTGGGCATGGTCCTACCAGTGTCGCAGATCCGATCGGGTGACCCGGGCCGCCCGGCTCGGCGCCCCCTCCGCCGCGCGGAGCCGCGGGCCGCGGACCCGCGGGTGTGCGAAAGCCCCCGCCCGGGGGCGGGGGCCAAGGCGCTGCCGGAGGGCGGCCGGTCAGCTGCTTCCGACGAAGGCCACGAGGAGCAGCCACACCACCGGAGCGGTGGGCAGGAGGGAGTCGAGGCGGTCCATGATGCCGCCGTGCCCGGGGAGCAGGGTGCCCATGTCCTTGATGCCCAGGTCCCGCTTGATCATGGACTCGCCGAGGTCGCCCAGGGTGGCGCTGGCCGCGACGGCGAGGCCGAGCAGCAGGCCCTGCCACCAGGAGCCGCCGTCCACCAGGAACTGCATGCACAGCGCGCCCACGGCCATGGCGAACGTCACCGCGCCCAGCAGGCCCTCGCGGGTCTTGCCGGGGCTGATCCGCGGGGCGAGCTTGTGCCTGCCGAACCGCCAGCCGACGGCGTACGCCCCGGTGTCGCTGACCACGGTCAGCAGCAGGAACGTCAGCACCCGCCACGGCCCGTCCTCGGCCGTCAGCATCATCGCGACGAACGTCGCAAGGAACGGGACGTAGAACGCGGCGAAGACGCCGGCCGTGACGTCCTTGAGGTAGCCCTCCGGGGGTTCCGTCATCCGCCAGACCAGCACCGCGAGCGCGGTGAGCGCCATCGCCACCCACGCGCCCTCGACGCCCCGGACGTACCCGGCGACCACCATGGCCGCCCCGCCGATCGCGAGCGGCACCAGCGGCGCGCGGATGCCCTTGCGCTCGTCGAGCCGCTTGGTCAGCTCCCACAGTCCGACGACCACCGCGACCGCGATCACACCGACGAACACGGCCTTGTAGACGAACAGCGACGCGATGATCACCGCGCCCAGTCCGACGCCGACCCCTATCGCGGCGCCGAGGTCCCGGCCCGCGCTCTTCTTCTGCGGGGCGGGGGCCGGCTGCGGGGCGTCGTGCATGGGCTCCGGATTCCTCGGCGCGCCGGAGGCGGGCGCCGACGTGCTCTCGTCTGGGAACAGCGGGCCGCTCAGCCGAGCGGCCCCCCGGCCGTCATCCTGGTTTCCGCCGTCCGCGGATACGTCGGACACGATGGGCATGGGCCGAGTCTGCTGCGCGTCACGCGCATCGTACGCGGGACCCGCCGGGACGGCGCCCTGCACGGGTCCCCGGACATGCCCCTGGGCAGCCCCTTGATCGGGCGGGCCCCAGTACCCGGTCTGCGGCGCCCCCCAGGAAGAGTCGTTCATCAGACCTCGAGCAGTTCGGCTTCCTTGTGCTTCAGGAGCTCGTCCACCTGGGCGACGTACTTGGCGGTGGTGTCGTCGAGCTCCTTCTCCGCGCGGCGGCCCTCGTCCTCGCCGATCTCGCCGTCCTTGATCAGCTTGTCGATGGCGTCCTTGGCCTTGCGGCGCACGGAGCGGATCGAGATCTTCGCGTCCTCGCCCTTGCCCTTGGCGACCTTGATGTACTCGCGGCGGCGCTCCTCGGTCAGCTCCGGGAACACCACTCGGATGATGTTGCCGTCGTTGCTCGGGTTGACGCCCAGGTCGGAGTCGCGGATCGCCTGCTCGATGTTGCGCAGCGCGCTCTTGTCGAACGGGGTCACCACGGCCATGCGCGGCTCCGGCACGGAGAACGAGGCCAGCTGGTTGATCGGCGTCGGTGCGCCGTAGTAGTCGGCCACGATCTTGTTGAACATCGCCGGGTGCGCACGGCCGGTGCGGATCGCGGCGAAGTCCTCCTTGGCGACCACGACGGCCTTCTCCATCTTCTCCTCGGCCTCGAGGAGGGTCTCTTCGATCACCACTTGCTCCTGCGTGTCTTGAGTAGGCCCGGCTGCGGTTGACGTGTTGTGGTCGGCGGCCGGCTGCGTCGCGTCTTCTTCCTGCACGGTTCCCGACCGGCAGGACATTGTCCATCCCCCGGCCGGGGTCCGTGGGTCAACCGGTCAGTTCCGGCTGCCCTGGTCACCCACCAGCGTGCCGATCTTCTCACCCTTGACGGCCCGGGCGATATTGCCCTCGGCCAGAAGCTCGAAGACGAGGATCGGCAGCTTGTTGTCACGGCACAGCGTGATGGCCGTGGCGTCGGCGACCTTCAGATCGCGCGTGATGACCTCGCCGTAGCCGAGGGCGTCGAACTTCACGGCGTCCGGGTTGATCTTCGGGTCGGAGTCGTAGACCCCGTCGACTCCGTTCTTGCCCATGAGCAGCGCCTCGGCGTCGATCTCCAGGGCGCGCTGGGCGGCGGTGGTGTCGGTGGAGAAGTACGGCATGCCCATACCGGCGCCGAAGATGACCACGCGCCCCTTCTCCAGGTGGCGCACGGCGCGCAGCGGGATGTACGGCTCGGCGACCTGGCCCATGGTGATGGCGGTCTGGACCCGGCTGTCGATGCCTTCCTTCTCCAGGAAGTCCTGGAGGGCGAGGCAGTTCATGACGGTGCCGAGCATGCCCATGTAGTCCGAGCGGGCGCGGTCCATGCCGCGCTGCTGGAGTTCGGCGCCGCGGAAGAAGTTGCCGCCGCCGATGACGACCGCGATCTGCGCTCCGTCGCGCACGACGGCCGCGATCTCGCGGGCGATCTTGTGCACCACGTCGGGGTCGACGCCCAGGCCCCCGCCACCGGAGAAGGCCTCTCCGGACAGCTTCAGCAGAAACCGGCCGCGTACTTTGCCGTCGTCGCTCTTCTGGGCCTTGGTGGTCATGGGGGATCCCGCCTCTTTCACGTGTTGCACATACGAAGAAGGCCACTGCCGGTGGGGTGTCGTTCGCAACCCATGCGCGGCAATGGCCTCCTCGTCAGATCTGCTGTCGCCCGCCACGCTCGTGTGCGTGGCGGCGTACGCAAACGACCGCACCCGACCCTGTCGGGGCCGAGTACCCGTCGCGGTACGGACTCAGATGCCGACCTTGATACGCGTGAAGCGCTTCAGGGTGACACCGGCCTCGTCCAGAACCTTCTGGACGGACTTCTTGTTGTCGAGCGCGTACGGCTGGCCGAGCAGCGTCGCGTCCTTGAAGAAGCCGTTCAGACGACCCTCGACGATCTTGGCGATCGCGGCCTCGGGCTTGCCCTCGGCGCGGGTGGTCTCCTCGGCGATACGGCGCTCGGACTCGACGACGTCGGCCGGGATCTCGTCCTTGGAGAGGTACTTCGGCGCGAAGGCGGCGATGTGCTGGGCGACGCCCTTGGCGACCTCGGCGTTCGGCTTGTCGAACTCGACGAGCACACCGATCTGCGGGGGCAGGTCGGGGTTCGTGCGGTGCATGTACGCCGTCACGAAGCCGTCCGCGTACTGCGCGAAGCGGTCCAGGACGATCTTCTCGCCGAGGGTGGCGTTGGCCTCGTCCACGAACGCCTGGACGGTCTTGCCGGGCTCGATCTCGGAGGCGAGCAGGGCCTCCAGGTCGGCCGGGGAAGTGGCGGCGACGTGCTCGGCGATCTTGTTGGCGACGGCCTGGAACTTCTCGCCCTTGGCGACGAAGTCCGTCTCGCACTTCAGCTCGACGAGGACGCCGGAGGAGTTGTCGTCGGCGATGATCGAGACCACGGCGCCGTTCTCGGCGGAGCGGCCCTCGCGCTTGGCGACGCCCTTCTGGCCCTTGATGCGCAGCGCCTCGACGGCCTTCTCGACGTTGCCCTCGGCCTCGTCCAGCGCCTTCTTGCAGTCCATCATGCCGGCGCCGGTGAGCTCACGGAGCTTCTTGACGTCGGCGGCGGTGTAGTTCGCCATGATTCAGTGAATCTCTCTCGAAGTCTGGAAGATCGGAGGTCTGCACGGTCCGCGACGCAGGGTGTGGATCGGGGACGCTGCGCTGACCTACGGGTGAACGGCGGGAGCGGTCTTGGTGTCACCGCTCCCGCCGTCAACGGCTGACGCTGACGGTCAGGCCTGCTCGCCCTCGGCGGCCGGGGCCTCGGCCGGAGCCTCGGCGGCCTCCGCGGCCGGCGCCTCGGCGGCGGCCGGGGCGGCGTCCTCGGTCTCCGCCTTCTTCTCGCCCTCGAGCAGGTCGCGCTCCCACTCGGCCAGCGGCTCGCCGGCGGCCTTGTCGCCCTTGCCGGCCTCGGCCACGCCGGAGCGGGCCATCAGGCCCTCGGCGACGGCGTCGGCGATGACGCGGGTGAGCAGGGTGACGGAGCGGATCGCGTCGTCGTTGCCCGGGATCTTGTAGTCGACCTCGTCGGGGTCGCAGTTGGTGTCGAGGATCGCCACGACCGGAATGTTCAGCTTCCGGGCCTCACCAACGGCGATGTGCTCCTTCTTGGTGTCCACGATCCAGACGGCGCTGGGCACCTTCTGCATCTCGCGGATACCACCGAGGGTCTTCTCCAGCTTGGCCTTCTCGCGCGAGAGCACGAGAAGCTCCTTCTTGGTCAGACCGGACGCGGCGACGTCCTCGAAGTCGATCTGCTCGAGCTCCTTGAGGCGCTGCAGACGCTTGTAGACGGTCGAGAAGTTGGTGAGCATGCCGCCCAGCCAGCGCTGGTTGACGTAGGGCATGCCGACGCGGGTGGCCTGCTCGGCGATGGCCTCCTGCGCCTGCTTCTTCGTGCCGACGAACATGACCGTGCCGCCGTGGGCGACGGTCTCCTTGACGAACTCGTAGGCGCGGTCGATGTACGACAGCGACTGGAGCAGGTCGATGATGTAGATGCCGTTGCGCTCCGTGAAGATGAAGCGCTTCATCTTCGGGTTCCAACGACGGGTCTGGTGACCGAAGTGGACGCCGCTCTCCAGCAGCTCCCGCATCGTGACGACGGCCATGGCCGTGTTCTCCTTGGTTCTCGGTTGTGCCGCGGATGCCGGACGGCTTCCGCGCCTGACGCCCGCAGCGCGCCGTTGCCACAAGGACCGAGGGGCGCTGACTCCGAGATTCCGGACGGTGCCGGCTCCCGGTGTCGGGGCGTGCGAAGTCGACCCGGTGACCCGGATCGCCATCAGAAGTGTACGGGACCGGCGGAGCGCCGGGTGACGCCGCTGTCCACAACCGGGCGGTGGTCCACAGGCTCCGGCCGTGATCGCCGCGGTTGCGCGACGGTGACGGCATGCGAGCGAAGCGATGTGTGTACGTGGTGACGGCGCTGCTGTCGCTGTTCCTGCTGGGTCCGGCGCGCCCCGCCCCCGCGGCGGACGAGCCGTCCCCCGCGGGCCGGGACCGGTCCTGGCCCCTTCCGGGGCGCCCGGCCGTCCTGCGCCCCTGGGATCCCCCGCCGACGCCGTACGCCCGCGGGCACCGGGGCGTCGACCTGGCGGCCCCGCCCCACTCCCCCGTCCTGGCCGTGGCCCCCGGCCGGGTCTCCTTCGCGGGCCGCGTGGCGGGCAGGGGCGTGGTCTCGGTCGACCTGACGGGCCCGGGCGCCCCGCCCCTGCGGACGACCTACGAGCCGGTCCGCGCCTCGGTCCGCGAGGGCGACGAGGTCACGGCGGGCCAGCCCCTGGGCAGCCTGGAGCCGGCCGCCTCGCACTGCCCCACCACCTGCCTGCACTGGGGCCTGCGCCGCGGCACGACGTACCTGGACCCCCTGACCCTCCTCCCACCATGGCTCCTGTACCAGGGCCCTCCGGTACTCCTGCCGGTCCTGGGCGTCCCCCTGCCGCCGGCGGCCTAGCCGCGGTCCCGCGACCCGACCGAGGGCGCGGCGCACGTGCCGCCCGCCCTGGGCGGCTGCGACGGGCGCGTACGGCACCCCGTTCCGACGGGCTGCGGTCCTGTCCCCCCCCCCAGCGCGACACCAGGCACAGAAAACCCACGCTCACCCGACTGCGAGCGCCGCAGGCCGCCGCCTCGACCGCAGGCGCGGGCACGCGTGCCGTCCGGGGTGGCACGGGCGGGTGTGGGCAGTACGGCGCGTCTCGCCGGGGCGTGGTTCCGTGCCGGGCCGTGGCGCCGGGAGGGCGGGCGGGCGCTCAGCCCAGGACGCCCCGCAGCGCCATCCGTACGGCCGCGTCCGCCACGACGGCCGGTTCCTCCGCGCCGAGCTCCATCCGCCGGACGGCCGCGTCGACGACGCCCTGGAGCATCATCGCGGCCAGCCGGGGCTGCGCGTGTCCCATCTCGCGCAGCACGTCCACGATCATGCCGACCAGCGCCCCGTGCGCGGCGCGGATCTTCTCCCGGGCCCCCGCGTCCAGCTCGCTCGCGGAGATGGCGACCACGGCCCGGTGCCGCCGGTCGCCGACCAGCTCCAGCTGCCGGCGCACATACGCCTCGGCCTTGGCCTCCGGTCCCTCGGCGGCGTCCATCGCCGCCTCGACCTCCGCCGCCCACACGGGGAAGTCGGCCTCGCACAGCTCCTCGACCACCGCGGCCCGCGAGCGGAAGTACTCGTACACGGACGACCGCGCCAGCCCCGTCCGCTCGGCGAGAGCCGGGAAGGTCAGCGCCTCCGTCCCGCCCTCGGACAACAGGGACCGAGCCGCGTCCAGCAGGGCGGCTCGCTGCATCGACCGGTGCTCGGCCACGGAGGCCGCTCGAATCCTTGGCACGTCCCTCACTTTACGGACCGGCCACCCGCGGCGGGAGTGACCCGGCACACCCGTCTCAGCGTCCGAAGGCCGCCAGCTTCGCCCGCAGCTGGAGCACGGACTTGGTGTGGATCTGGCTGACCCGGCTCTCGGTCACCCCGAGCACGTTCCCGATCTCCGCCAGGGTCAGGCCCTCGTAGTAGTACAGCGTGACCACGGTCTTCTCCCGCTCCGGCAAGGTGTTGATCGCGCGGGCGAGGAACCGCCGCAGCTCCCGGTCCTCGGCCACCTCCACGGGATTGTCCGCGGCGGTGTCCTCCAGCGTGTCCATGAAGCTGAGCCCGTCCCCGCCCTCGCTGCCGACGTGCAGCAGCTCCTCCAGGGCGACCACGTTCGCCAGCGACAACTGGCTGAACACGGCGTGCAGTTCCTCCACCGCGATGCCCAGCTCGGCGGCGACCTCGCCCTCGGTGGGCGTGCGCCGCAGCCGCGCCTCCAGCGTCGCGTAGGCCCGCTCCACGTTGCGCGCCTTCTGCCGTACCGAGCGCGGGATCCAGTCCAGCGCCCGCAGCTCGTCGATCATCGCGCCGCGGATCCGGGTGATCGCGTACGTCTCGAACTTGATCTCCCGGTCGATGTCGAACTTCTCGATCGCGTCGATCAGCCCGAAGACCCCGGAGGAGACGAAATCGGCCTGCTCCACGTTGGGCGGCAGTCCGACGCTGACCCGTCCCGCCACGTACTTGACCAGCGGCGAGTAGTGCAGAATCAGCTGCTCGCGCAGCCGGTCGTCACCCGTCGCCTTGTACGACCGCCAGAGCTCGTCGAGCGTCGAGGGAGCCGGCGGCCGCACGCTGCCACCGTCGCGGGCGGCTGGGGAGAAAGCCGCCCGGTCGGACCCGGAGGTGTGCTGGGGCATTCGTCGCCTTGTGCCGTTCTGCCGTGAAGGGTGGTACCTGGGTGAGCTGTCGCTCTGGGGTGGAGTTGCCGGACTGTGTCGGGATCCTCGTGAGCGTAGCGTGACTGACGCGTCGCGGTGCGCGAACGTGGGAGCACGCAGGGGGCGCAGATACGTTCCGCTGCGCGCCCTACCGGGTCACGGCCGTCGCGCTGAGTGATCGCAATAATCCACCAACTCGGTGATTTCCCAAGGCTGTCGGGCTTCCCCCGGACGGCCGAACACGCTCGGTCAACTCGGGCCGCGAGCACGCCGAACGGAGATCATCGCCTGGCGTGTCAACTTCCAGCCGTCGCCGTGTCGTTCGACGTAACCAAGTGCTCGAAGCTCGTACAGCCTCGCGACGGCGTCGTCCTCCGTGGTCTGCGCGTCCCGCGCGATCAGGGCCGGTCCGGCCGTGCCCCGCCCGGGCAGCGCGGCCAGCACCCGCCGGGCGCCCGGCGCGAGCAGATCCGCCGGCAGCACCGGGCCGCGCCGCTCCGGGGCCAGCTCGCCCATGTCGCCGACCAGCTCCACGACCTCCGCCGCGTCGGTGACCAGCACGGCGTTCCCGCGCAGCAGCTCGTGCACCCCCGCCGACCGGGCGCTGGTGGCCGGTCCGGGCACGCCCATGGTGTGCCGGCCCAGCCGCTGGGCGGCCCGCGCGGTGACGAGCGAGCCGCTGCGGTGCGCCGCCTCGACCACCACGGTGCCGCGGGTGAGGGCGGCGATGACCCGGTTGCGCTGCACGAATCTGCTCGGGGTCGGGTGATCGCCGGGCGGCAACTCGCCGACGACGAGCCCCTGTTCGGCGATCCTGCCGATCAGCCCGGCGTGGCCGGGCGGGTAGGGCCGGTCGACCCCGCAGGCCAGCACGGCGACGGTGGCGCCGCCCGCGCCGAGGACGCCCCGGTGGGCGGCGCCGTCGATGCCGTAGGCGCCGCCGGAGACCACCACCCAGCCGCGCTCGGCGAGCCCGGCGGCCAGGGCGGCGGCCATGTGCGCGCCGTACTCGGTGCAGGCTCGCGCGCCGACGACGGCCACGGACCGCAGCGCCCACATCCGCAGGCTGGCCTGTCCGCGCACCCACAGCCCGAGCGGCCGGGCATCGCCGAGGTCGTCGAGCTGCCGGGGCCACTCGCCGTCGCCCGGTGCGAGGAACCGGACCCCGGCGGCCCGCGCGGTGCCGAGGTCCCGCTCGGGGTCGGCCCCGCGCGCCCGCGCCCGCAGGCCCTCCCAGCGCCGCCCGCTCACCCCCGGCAGCGGCCCGCCCGCGCCCTTCAGCCGCCGCGCGACCTCCACCACGCCCAGCTCGCGCACCCAGCGCCCGGCGGTCTCGTCGCCCGGCTCGATGACGCGGGTGAGGAAGACCCGGGCGAGGAGGCCGGAGTCGTCGCCGCTCATGTCAGCGCCCCGATGGCCATCGGCACCCCGCGCGGGACGCCCGTGCGCAGCTGGAGGGCGAGCGCCACGTCGGTGGCGTCGGGCCGGTCGTGGCCGACCAGGTCGGCGACGGTCCAGGCGACCCGCAGCACCCGGTCGATGCCGCGCGCCGTCAGCGCCCCGCGTTCGAGGCTGCGTTCGGCCTCGTCCATGGCGCCGCTCACCGCGTGCCAGCGGCTGCGCAGTTCCCGCCCGGGCACCTCGCTGTTGGTGCGCCACGGGGTGCCGGCCAGGCGGGCCGCCGCCCGTTCCCGCGCCGCGCGCACCCGGTCGGCGACCGTCGCGGTGGACTCGCCGCGGGCGGCGAGGCCGGTCAGCTCGGCCCGGGAGACCCGGTCCACCTCCACCCGCAGGTCGACCCGGTCGAGCAGCGGCCCGGAGAGCCTCGCCTGGTAGCGGCGGATCGCGGACGGCGGGCACTCGCACAGATCGCCCGTGACCGAGAACCGCCCGCACGGGCACGGGTTGGCGGCGAGCACCATCAGGAACTTCGCCGGGAACCGCACCACGCCCGCGCTGCGCGCGATCACGACGTGCCCGGACTCCAGGGGCTGGCGCAGCGCGTCGAGGGCCTGGCCGCTGAACTCGGGCGCCTCGTCGAGAAAGAGGATTCCACGATGAGAGAGCGAGACGGCGCCCGGCCGCGCGACGTGAGGACCGCCGCCGACGAGCGCCTGCATGGTGGCCGAGTGGTGCGGGGCGCAGTACGGCGGGACGTCGACCAGGGGTTTGTCCGGCGGCAGCAGACCGGCCACCGAGTGCACCGCCGTCACCTCCAGCGACTCCTCGCGGGTGAGCGGGGGCAGGATGCCCGGCAGCCGCTCGGCGAGCATGGTCTTGCCGGCGCCGGGCGGTCCCTCCAGGAACAGGTGGTGTCCGCCCGCGGCGGCGACCTCCACCGCCGTACGGGCCGAGATCTGGCCGACGACGTCGGCGAGGTCGTAGCCGTGGTCCTGCTGGGCGGCGCCCAGGCTGTGCATGCCGGTCGCGGCGCCGGTGCCGGGGACGCGCAGGCCGGCGAGCAGCGGGTCCGGGCGGCCGACGTCGTCCTTCTCCTCCTCCGGCACCGGTTCGTCCGCCAGGACGGCGATCAGCTGGCGCAGGCTGCGCACGCCGAGCACGGACACGCCGGGGACGAGGGCCGCCTCGGCGGCCGCGCACTCCGGCACGACCACCTGTTCGTACCCGGCGCCGGCCGCGGCGAGGACGGCGGGCAGGATGCCGCGCACGGGCCGCACCCGGCCGTCCAGCCCGAGCTCGCCGATCATCACGATGTCCGCGAGGACCCGCGGGTCGATCCGCTCCCCGGCGCCGAGCACCGCGCAGGCGACGGCCAGATCGAACCCGCTGCCGGCCTTGGGCACGGAGGCCGGGCTGAGCCCGACCGTGAGCTTCTTCTGCGGCCATTCGGCCCCGGAGTTGACCACCGCCGCCCGGACCCGGTCCCGGCTCTCGGTCAGGCTCTTGTCGGGCAGCCCCACCAGGGTGAAAGCCGCGACGCCCGGTTCCAGGTCGGCCTGGACCTCGACGACGACACCCTCGACTCCGACGAGGGCCACGGAGCAGGTGCGTGCGAAAGCCACTCAGGCCACCCCCCGCGCATGCTCGACGACGGGCGCGCCCCGGTCGGGCAGGACGACGCCCACGAGGTCGATGCGGACCCCGCCGGGCGGTGCTCCGCCGTGTTCCTGCGTCCAGCGTTCCGCGAGCCGACGCAGCCGGCCCGCCTTGGCCGGGGTGATCGCGGCCATCGGGTGCTGGAACCGGCCCGCCCTGCGGGTCTTGACCTCGCAGACGACCAGGACGTCGCCGTCGCGCGCCACGATGTCGATCTCACCGGTCCGGCCCCCGCGCCAGTTGCGTTCCAGGACCGTCATGCCGGCCTCGGCCAGCCGCCGCGCGGCCAGCTCCTCGCCGTACCTGCCGAGTGCGCTCTGTGCCAGTCGGGTGTTCATGTCGGCACCACCTCCGGCGCCAACCGTCACGCATCAGCCGCCGCAAAGTGGATCTTGGTGCACAACTCGGCGGTTGTGGAAAAAGGCCTCACCCACACGGGTGATGTTCACCCGCCGGGCAGCTCCAGATCGCTCTTGTTCAGCTCCTCGATGTTCACGTCCTTGAACGTCAACACCCTGACCTGCTTCACGAAGCGAGCCGGCCGGTACATGTCCCAGACCCAGGCATCCGCCATCGACACCTCGAAGAACACCTCACCCTGGACCGAGTGCACCTGCATCTCGTAGTCGTTGGTCAGGTAGAAACGCCGCTCGGTCTCGATCACGTACTTGAACAGACCGACGACATCGCGGTACTCCCGATAGAGCTTGAGCTCCATCTCGGTCTCGTACTTCTCGAGGTCCTCGGCGCTCATGGCATGTTCCCCTTCAGCCGTGCGATCCCCCCATTGTGCGCCAGTCCCGCGAGCCCCTAGACGATTTCGGTGTCGAGGATCTCCGGACGGGCGGGGGGACCTTCGTCGAGCAGCCGGCGCAGCAGCCCGGCGAGTCTGGTCGGATACACCGTCTCATGTGCCCGGCTCAGTTCCCGACACGTCCACCAGCGCGCTCCGACGACACTGCGCCGTTCCAGCTCGGTCAGCCCCACGGCCTCCGTCGCCGTCTGGGTCGTACGGGCCAGGTAGTACCACTCGTCCTGGTTCCAGCGGCGCCCGGCGAACGGGAAGGAGCACATCCGCCGCCACAGGACCGGGCCGAGCTCGACGTCCGTGATGCCCGTCTCCTCCGCGAGTTCCCTCAGGGCGGCCTCCTCACGGGTCTCGTCGCCCTCGACGCCGCCGCCCGGAGTGAACCACCAGTCGTCGGCCGGGTCGCCCGGTTCGTGGCCGTGCAGCAGCAGGATGCGGTCCCGCGGGTCCAGCAGCACCACGCGCGCCACCTTGCGCACCTCGCCCTCCAGGACCGGGTGCGCACCGGCGTCGCTCGCGCCCCTCGCCTCAGCGGGCACCGGCGGCCCCCGTCCCGGCCTGCGCGGACGCCCGGCCGCGGGCCGCGCGCTGGGCGAGCGGCCCGTACGCGGCGCCGCCGAGCACCAGGACCGCGCCCACGACGATCAGCACCGTGATCGTCCGCAGCGGCCCCGGCTCGGACAGGGTGCCGCCCACCGCCTCGAAACCGGTCGGGCGCGGCAGCATGCCGTCCATGGGCCAGACGACGGCGTCGACCCGCGCGGAAACCGCGTCGCGGGCCACGGTGCCGCTCGCGGCGTCGGTGAGGTGGGCGGTGGAGTCCAGTGAGCCGTGCCGCTCGTCACCGAGCAGGAAGAGCCGCCCCTTGGGCACGGTGACCGTCGGGAAATTCGCGGACGCGGCCTGCCCGTCGGACAGGTACGGCTCCTCGATGCGCTTGCCGTTGACCGTCAGCCGGCCGTCCTGGCAGCAGGCGACGGTGTCCCCGCCGACGGCGACCACGCGCTTGAGCATGGGCGCGTTGCCCCAGGTGGCGTCCTTGAAGACGACGACGTCGCCACGGCGTACGTCCGCGCCGTCGACGCGCTGGGCGAGCACCCGGTCGCCCGCGCCGATCGTGGGGGCCATCGAGGTGGTCGGCACGGTGTACGGCCGGTAGACCACCGCTCCCCAGCCGAAGGCGGCCAGGAACAGCACGAGGCCCAGCGCGACAGCCAGGCCGGACAGTCGCTGTCCGGTCCGGCCGCCCGCCGGGCCGTTGTCTGTGCCCCCGCCGCGCGGGGCCGTACGGGTCGTGCTCTCGCCAGCCATGGGCCGCACCCTACCCGGCGGTACCGGACCCGTCAGCCCTCTCTCCGCCGGGACGGACCGGGCCGACGCCCGGTGCCGTCGGCCGCGGCGGCCGGCCCGCCTCAGCGGGTGCCGGAGACGGTGAACCGCTTACGGCGCCACAGCGCCACCGGCACCACACCGGCCAGCGCGAGCACGTGCGGCGCGCTCGTCAGCGCGGACTCGGCCGGCGCGGCCGACGCCTTGTCGTTCAGACCGGGCTGGTCGAAGGTGTCCGGGACCGGCAGGGTGCCCCAGCGGGTGATCGGCCAGGCCTTGACGATGGCCCGCCCGACGACCTCGTCCACCGGGACCAAGCCGCGGTACTTCTCCGCGCGGTTGTAGCGGGAGTCGCGCGAGTTCTGCCGGTTGTCGCCCATGACCCAGAGGTAGCCCTCGGGGACCGTCACCTTGAACTGGCCGCCCGTGTCGTCCACGCTGCACGGCGTGCTGCCCGGGTAGATGTACGGCTCGTTCAGCGCCTTGCCGTTGACCTTCACCGGGCCGGTGCCCTTGCACTCGACCGTGTCGCCGCCCACGCCGATGACCCGCTTGATCAGGTCCTTCTCCTCGGCGGACGGCATCAGGCCGATCCACGAGAGGAACGTCTGGAAGGCGTTGGGCTCCGGCGGGATCTCGCCCGCCAGCCAGTTGCCGGGGTCGTGGAAGACGATCACCTCGCCGCGCTCCGGCTCCGAGCCGAACCAGGGGGTGAGCTTGTCGACCAGCACCCGGTCGCCCCGCTGCAGGGTGTCCTGCATGGAGTCGGAGGGGATCGAGAACGCCTGGACCAGGAACGTCTTGATCAGCAGGGCGAGCACGAGGGCGATGCCGATCAGGATCGGCAGCTCCTTCCAGAAGGAGCGCTGTTTCCTCGCGGGCGGGGAACCGGAGCCCTCCGCGTCCCGCTCGCCCGTCTGCTGCTGTTCGTCGCTCACCGTGCCGTCCTCGGCCGTCGTCGTGTCACTCCCGGAGGTCACGGCGCTGTCCGCGGCCGGTCCGGCCGGGTCCACGGGGTGTCCGCGGTGCTCCTCGCCGTCGTGTCCGGACCGTGCGCCAACCGCCACATCCCCCACGCCTACTCCTTACTCTGTGCCGCTGCCTGCCCCAGGGACGGCGCAGGCCCACCACTCCCATAACGAGCGGGAGTTCCGCAGGGCTCGGGAGGTGGGTCATTGCGTTCGGCTCCGACGCGCCGGGATCCAGAGGTCTCGGAGCCGGCACGCCCGGAGCATCGGAGGCAACCCTATGCGACGCGTGGGCGGCTGTGGCCGACCCGGACGCCGGGTCGGCCACGGAAGCGAAGGTTTCCGGTTCGTCGAGCGTGGTCCAGTGGTTGAACGGCCAGGCGATGACGATGGCCCGCCCCACCACCTGGTCCTCGGAGACGGTGCCGCCGTAGTCGGTGTCCTGGTGGGAGCGGGAGTCGGCGGAGTCCGCGCGGTGGTCGCCCATGACCCACAGCCGGCCCTCGGGCACCGTGACGTCGAACTCGGTGAGGGAGGGGGCGTTGCCGGGGAACAGGTAGTCGCCCTCGTCGAGCGGCACATCGTTCACGGTGACCCGGCCTTGCGCGTCGCAGCACTTGACGCGGTCGCCGCCGACCCCGATGACCCGCTTGATCAGGTCTTTCTCGTTGTCGGACGGCAGCAGGCCGATGAAGGTGAGTCCTTCCTTGACCTGCTTGACGACGACGGGGTCGTCCTTCTTCTGGGTGGGCTGCTCGTCGTTGAGCCAGCCTCCCGGGTCCTTGAACACGACGACGTCCCCGCGCTCCGGCTTGGCGCCGAACCACGGGGTGAGCTTGTCGACCAGCACCCGGTCGCCGATCTGGATCGTCTGCTCCATGGAGCCCGACGGGATGACGAACGCCTGGACCAGGAACGTCTTCAGGACCAGGGCTATGAGGACGGCGACCCCGATGAGAAGCGGTATCTCCTTGATGGCCGACCGGCGCCGCCGCCGCTTGACCTTGCGCTGGAGCTTGCGCCGCTCCGCGCGGGTGCGTCCGCCGGACGGCGCGGAGGCGCGCCGGGTGCCGGTGGGCAGCAGGTCCTCGGCGGGGCTGCTCGGCGCCCCGCGCGGTTTGCCACGGCTACCCATGGCCACCGCCGGCGGAAACCCCGGAAGACCCGGGTGCTCCGGAGGCCTCGGTAACCCCGAACGCCGCCCCGGACGCCCCGGACGAAGCGTCCGGCGCGCCGGGCACCCGCCCGTACACCTCGGGGCGTTCCAGTCGCGTGAGACGGCCGGCGGGCCAGACGATCCAGTCGGCGCGGCCGATCACGTCCTCCACGGGGATCATGCCGCCGCCGGGTGAGCCGAGGTGGTCGCGGGAGTCGCTGGAGGCGCTGCGGTGGTCGCCGAGGACGAAGAGCCTGCCGGCGGGCACGACGACGTCGAAGGGCACGGAGGACGCGCGGTCGCCGGCGTGCAGGAACGCCGTCTCGTCGACGGACCGGCCGTTCACCCGGAGCCTCCCCTCCTTGTCGCAGCAGACCACGTGGTCTCCCCCTACGCCCACGACGCGTTTGATGTAGTCGGCGTCCCCGAAGTATCCGGTGCCGTCGAACACGACGACGTCGCCCCGCCGCGGCTCGGCTCCGAAACGGTACGCCACCTTGTTTACGAGAACGCGGTCGCCGATCCTCAATCCGGGCTCCATGGATCCGCTGGGGATCTGGAACGGCTGCGCCACGAACGTGTTGAGGAGCAGCAGGAAGACCAGGCAGGCCAGAGCGGTGAGGGTGATCCGCCCGCCCGGGAGCCAATCGGCGATCCGCTGCACCAACGCGAAACGCGACCGGCCCTCCGTGCCCCGCTGCGGGGGTCCGGAGGAGCGGTCGCGCTCCGTCGGCTGTGCTTCGGTGTCCATCGGGCCCAGATGCTATCCGGCTCCGCTGTGGACCCCGCCGGGGCGAACCCCGGGAAGCGCTCAGTTCTCGCGCTTCTCCTTGATCTTCGCCGCCTTGCCGCGCAGCTCGCGCAGGTAGTACAGCTTGGCGCGGCGGACGTCACCGCGGGTGACGAGCTCGATCTTCTCCACGATCGGGGTGTGCACCGGGAAGGTGCGCTCGACGCCGACGGAGAAGGAGACCTTGCGGACCGTGAAGGTCTCGCGCACGCCGGAGCCCTGGCGACGGATGACCACGCCCTTGAACTGCTGCACACGAGAGCGGTTGCCCTCGATGACGCGGACGTGGACGTTCACGGTGTCACCCGGGCGGAAGGCCGGGATGTCGCTGCGCAGCGACGCGGCGTCGACGGAGTCGAGCAGGTGAGACATTTCGTCTGCTTTCTTCGCTGATGCCACAGGTCATCAACGGCAACTAGAGGTTCTGGATGAGCGCTGTGCGGGTCGGGGCGGGCGTCGTGTCCCCCTGTGGCAGGGGCGCACGCCGGACGGCGCACAACAGCGGTCTATTCTTCCACGCCCTCGGTCCTGCGCCAAAATCGGCCGTACGGCTCCCCCTCCGGGTCGGGCGCCCAGCCCAGGATGGAGAGCATCTCGCGGTCCTTCTTGTCGAAGGCCTTGGGGTCGCAGCGCTCGATGAGGTCCGGCCGGTTGAGGGTGGTGCGCCGCAGTGCCTCGTCGCGGCGCCAGCGGGCGATCCTGCCGTGGTGTCCGCTGAGCAGCACCTCGGGGATCCCGCGGCCGCGCCACTCGGGCGGCTTGGTGTAGACGGGGCCCTCCAGGAGGTTGGCCATGGCGCCGGGCGCGAAGGAGTCGTCGCGGTGGGACTCGGCGTTGCCGAGGACACCGGGAAGCAGACGGGCCACGGCCTCCGTGACGACGAGTACGGCCGCTTCGCCGCCGGCCAGGACGTAGTCGCCGATGGAGATCTCGTAGACCTGTATCCGGGTGGCGTACTCGTCCACGACCCGCCGGTCGATGCCCTCGTAGCGGGCCGGCGTGAAGATCAGCCAGGGCCGCTCGGACAGCTCCACGGCCAGCTCCTGGGTGAAGGGCCGGCCGCTGGGGGTGGGGACGATGAGCGCGGGGCCGTGGGCGCCGGTCTCGTAGCCGTCGGCGAGGACGGTGTCCAGGGCGTCGCCCCACGGCTCGGTCTTCATGACCATGCCCGGGCCGCCGCCGTACGGCGTGTCGTCCACGGTGTTGTGCCGGTCGTAGGTCCAGGTCCGCAGGTCGTGGACGTGCACGTTCAGCTGTCCGCGCGCGCGGGCCTTGCCGACGAGGGAGACGTTGAGCGGTTCCAGGTACTCGGGGAAGATCGTGACGACGTCGAGCCGCATCACGCCTCGCCCCCGCCGGACGCCCGGGACTCGCCGGACTCGCCCGACTCGCCCGCCTCATCAGCCTCGCCGGTCTCACCGGACTCGCCGGTCTCACCGGCCTCGTCCCGGCTGGAGGCGATCACCGCGCGGTCGTCGATCAGCCCGGGCGGTGGGTCGATGACGGCCCGCTGCTCCTCCAGGTCGATGCCGGTGACGATCTCCTCGACGAACGGGATCATCACCTCGGTGCCGTCGGGCCGCTCGACGATGAACAGGTCCTGCGTGGGCAGGTGCGAGATCTCGGTGATCCGGCCGACCTCCACCCCGTCCTCGGTGACCACGTCGAGGTCGATCAGCTGGTGGTCGTAGTACTCGTCCTCGCCCTCGGGCAGCTCGTCGGGGTCGACGTCGGCGATCAGGAGGGTGTTGCGCAGCGCCTCGGCGGCGTTGCGGTCGTGGACGCCCTCGAAGCGCAGGAGGAGACGGCCGCTGTGGACACGGCCGGTCGCGATGGTCAGGGGCCCCGCGGAGGCGGGGTCGGTGGTGAGTACGGCGCCGGGGGCGAGCCGCAGTTCCGGCTCGTCGGTGCGGACCTCCACGGTGACCTCGCCCTTGACGCCGTGGGCGCGGCCGATCCGTGCGACTACCAGCTGCACTGTGCTTGCTCTCCTGTCGGAACGACTGCGAGCCGGGACGGCTCCCGGTGCGGAACCGGACGGCTCGACACGACTGCGGGCCGGGGAGGGCCCAGTGGCCCTCCCCGGCCCGAGCCGGTGCTGTGTTGCGTCAGCGGACGTCGTCCACGTCGACGAGGTCGACCCGGACGCCACGGCCGCCGATGGCGCCCACGACGGTCCGCAGAGCGCGTGCGGTGCGGCCGTTGCGGCCGATCACCTTGCCGAGGTCGTCCGGGTGGACCCGGACCTCGAGCACCCGCCCGCGGCGCAGGTTGCGCGAGGCGACCTGCACATCGTCAGGGTTGTCGACGATGCCCTTCACGAGGTGCTCGAGAGCCTCCTCGAGCATGCTCAGGCCTCGGTCGACTCGGAGGACTCGGCCGCGGCCTCGTCCTTCTTCTCAGCCTTCTTCTTCTGGGTGATGGCCTCACCCTTGCCCTCGTCCTCGCCGCTCAGGGCCTCGAACGACGGGCGCTCCTTCTTCGGCTCGGCGACGAGCAGCGGAGCCGGGGCGGGCTCGCCCTTGAACTTCTGCCAGTCACCGGTCTTCTTCAGGATGGCGAGCACGGGCTCGGTCGGCTGGGCGCCGACGGAGAGCCAGTACGCCACGCGCTCGGCGTCGACCTCGATGACCGACGGGTTGTACGTCGGGTGGTACTTGCCGATCTCCTCGATCGCACGGCCGTCACGACGGGTACGCGAGTCGGCGACGACGATGCGGTAGTGAGGCGAACGGATCTTGCCGAGACGCTTGAGCTTGATCTTGACTGCCACGGGAGTGGGTTCTCCTGGATTTGACGTGGTTGGGCACGGCGAGCATGCCGCGTGGGGTTGCGGTACCCGAGTGCCCGATGGACGCGTCAGCCGGAGGAGAGAGGGGTCCTGTGCGGCTGTCGAGTACAGCTGGCCATTCTGCCATACCCCGCGGGGCGCTTCCGACCGAGGGTGCGCGGCCGGGACGCCGCGCGGGGCGGTGCGGCCGCGGCCGCGCGAGCGGGACGGCCGCGCGGGCAGGACGGCGCCGCACCCGGCGCAGAGGTGAACGACGTCGGGTGCGAGCCGTGACGACGCGCTGCCGCCGGCCCGTCGGCAGCGGCACCCGCGCGGTACGAGCCGCCCGCTCCGGCACCCACGAGATGCCGGAGCGCTCAGCTCGCCGCGCCCGCGCCCACCACCTCGGGGATCCGGAACGGCTTGCCGCAGCCGCCGCAGACGATGGGGGCCTGCGCCAGGACCGACGGGACGACGCGGACGTTGCGCCCGCAGTCGCAGACGGCCTTGACGCGCACCCCGCCGCCGGACGAGCCGTGCCGGGCGGCCGGGCCGCGGAAGGTGCGGGTGGTGTCGGCGGAGGTCGCCGCCGAGTGGGCCTTCAGGGCCCGCTGGAGGCGTTCGATGGTCGGGCGGTAGCGCCGCTTCGCCTCGGGGTTGAGCGTGACCAGCGAGAAGCCGCTGCTCGGGTGCGGCTCCTCGGGGTGGTCGAGGCCCAGCTCCTCGGCGATCGCGAGGAAGCGGCGGTTGTGGTAGCGGCCGGCGCGGGAGGTGTCGCGGATTCCGCGCGCGGCGGCGATGCCGTGGACTGCCTCGTGGAGCAGTCGTTCGAAGGAGAGTTCGTGTCCGCAGGCGGACGACGACTCACCGATCAGGGACTCGGGCGCGGCTAGATCCGGCAGCTCGGGGTGGTACCGCTGAATGTCGGCCCACGCCTGCGCCAGCTCTGCGGCGAGAACAGGTGGTGTCGTGCTCACGTAATGACAACGAGCCGGGGTCCCGCTGTGTTCCTATTCCGGGGCATCCCAAATAATTTGCACGTACCCGTCAGTTGCCGCTGATGCGTCCTGACGAGGGCGGGTGCGCTGATCTGCGGAGAAGCCGCACAGCTCCACGCAAGGTGGTACGTAGCCTGACGTACGCCCCCGCGTGTACGCCCCGGTGCGCGCACCGGGATGTGTGTGGCCCTTCGGTGCGCAAGAGGCGTTTTCGGCCGGGTCCGCCCCACTCGGGACAGCGACCCCGGCCCACGTGACGTTACCGCGTGCCACCGCGCGGCCCGGCACCGCCCCGCCCGTCCCGCGCGTCCCGCGCGTACGCCGTACCGCCCAGGTTGCCGGAACGTGAAATCTCGCCACGACGCGCCCCGTCGGCCAAGCCGCGGCCCCTTACCACTGGACGCCGTCGCGAGCCCGGAGTTTCCTGGCATACGGGGGGCGAGCGCACGTCACGGGGGCTTCAGGAGAACGGGGACAGAGGCACATCTCGGCGGAATGGGGCGCTTACATATGACATCTACGCTCGTGCGTCAGCACCCGCACACGGGGGACACCCCCCGCGTGGACCTGAGTGCCCGCGCGCGTGACTGGTCGGAAATCCAGGAGCGGATGCTCGTACCGCTCTACGAGGCCGTCTACGAGCGACTGGACGTCGGACCCGGCACGCGGCTGCTCGGTCTCGGCTGCGGCAGCGGCCTCGCGCTGCTGATGGCCGCCTGCAGAGGCGCCGCGGTCACCGGCGTGGAGCCTTCCTCCCCCGAACGGCTGGCCCTCGCGCGGGAGCGGCTGCGAACGGAAGCGACGGGCGCGCACGCGCGGGCCGACGCACCCGCCGCGGCGCCTTCGGTCAGCGCCTCGCTCGGCGCGGCGGACCGGCCCGCGGACCCGGCGGACGCGCGGGGCGCGCCGTACGACCTCGTGACCGCCTTCGAGCCGATCGGGTGCCGCGCGGGCGACTCCGACGGGCTGGCCGGGCTGCTCGGCGCGGCGATCCCGCGGGCCGCGCGCGGGGCGGCGGTGGTGCTGGCCGGCTGGGGGCCGCCCGAGCGGTGCGCCACGACGGCCGTGCTGCGGGTGGCCGACAAGCTCGCCGACCCGTCGCGCGGCGCGGGCCGCTGGCGCCCGGCCCTGCGCGACGACCTGGAGGAGGTCGCCGAGCGCGCGGGCCTGCGCCCCGACGGCTCGGGGCGGGTCGCCTGCCCGTTCGGGTACGCCGACGTGGACAGCGCGGTGCGCGGACTGCTCTCCACCGGGCTGTTCGACGCGGCGATCACCGCCACCGACCGGGCCCAGGTCGACAAGGAGCTGAAGGAGGCCCTGCATCCGTACCGCCGCCAGGACCGCACGGTGTGGATGCCGAACGTCTTCCGCTACCTGATCGCGCGGGTCCCGTGAGCCCTCACGCCTCGGCGCCCTTGGTCAGCCGGGCGATGCCCGCGATGCGGTAGGCGTCGGCCTCCTCCAGCGTCTCCCGCTCCAGCAGGGCCGCCGCGAGCGCGTCCAGCCGGCCGCGGTGCTCGCGCAGCTTGTGGCAGGCCTCCTCGTAGCAGTCGTCGACGATGCGGCGCATCTCGCCGTCGATCACGTCCAGGGTCCCGGGCGCGGCGGCGAGGCCGTACGTCTGCCGGTCGTCGTCGGGCAGCGCGGACAGGCGGCCGACCCGTTCGCTCATGCCCCAGCGGGCCACCATGCCGCGCGCGATCCTGGTGACCTGCTCCAGGTCGCTCTCCGAGCCGGTGGTGATCACGCCGTAGACGACGTGCTCGGCGGCCATCCCGCCGAGCGCGCCGATGATCCGGCCGCGCAGGTACTCCTCGGTGTACGCGTACTTGTCGGCGTCCGGCGTCGACAGCGTCACGCCCAGCGCCCGTCCGCGCGGCACGATAGTGATCTTGCGGACCGGGTCGGCGCCCGGCTGGAGCATGCCCAGCAGCGCGTGGCCGCTCTCGTGGTACGCGGTGCGCCGCCGCTCCTCCAGCGGCATCACCAGGGCGCGCTCGGCGCCCAGCTGGACCTTCTCCAGGGCGTCCGAGAGGTCGGAGCGCGTCACCCGGTCCTGGCCCCGCTTCACCGCGAGCAGGGCCGCCTCGTTGGCCAGGTTGGCCAGCTCGGCGCCGGTCATGCCGGGCGTGGTCCGGGCCACCTGGGCCAGGTCCACGTCCGGCGCGAGCGGGATCTCGCGGGTGTGGATGCGCAGGATGGCCTCCCGGCCGCCCCGGTCCGGCGGCGCGACGCTGACCACGCGGTCGAACCGGCCGGGGCGGGTCAGCGCGGGATCGAGGATGTCCGCGCGGTTGGTCGCCGCGATCACGATCACGCCCTCCGAGCCGGAGAAGCCGTCCATCTCGGTGAGGATCTGGTTGAGCGTCTGCTCGCGCTCGTCGTGGCCGCCCATCGCGGCGCCGCCGCCCCGCGCGCGGCCGATGGTGTCGATCTCGTCGATGAAGATGATCGACGGCGCCACCTTCCGCGCCTCGGCGAACAGCTCCCGCACGCGGGAGGCGCCCACGCCCACGATCATCTCGATGAACTCGGAGGCGGACGCCGAGAAGAACGGCACCCCCGCCTCGCCGGCCACCGCCCGCGCGAGCAGTGTCTTGCCGGTGCCGGGCGGGCCGGCGAGCAGCACACCGCGCGGCATCTTGGCTCCCATCCGCCGGTAGGCGTCCGGGTTCTTCAGGAAGTCCACGACGTCGTTCAGCTCGCCCTCGACCTCGTCGATCCCCGCCACGTCCGCGAACGTGGTGCGCTTCTGTCCCGGCTCCAGCTCCACCGGCTTCGGCGGCGCCTTGCGCCCGAACATGGCGCCGGCGCCGCCCATCCCCGCGCGCGCCCGCCGTGCGATGACGATCCACAGCACGACCAGGAGCGCCATCGGGGCCAGCGAGAGCAGCAGGTTGGCGAGCAGGCTGCGCTGCTGGACCACCGGTTCGGCGGTGACGGTGACGTTGTTGCGGGTCAGGTCCCCCCACAGCCGGTCGTCCGCGAAGGCGGGCCGCTGTGTCTTGAACTTGGTGTACGTGCCGTCGCCGCCCGGCCGGTCCCGGGCCTGCTTCAGCTCCCCCTGGATCGCGTCGCCCTTGGAGTAGATCTTGCTGACGTTGCCGTCGTCGACCTGCTTGCTGAACTCGGTGTAGGAGATCGTCGGCTCGTCGCCGTCGCCGAAGAAGGACAGCGCCAGGTTGGCGATCACGAACACGATCAGCGCGGCGGCCACGAGGTTCCACCAGCCGCCGCGCCACCGCCGTCCGCCGGGGGAGGGCTTCGCCGGCTCCTCGGGGGTGCCCTCGGTACGCCAGGGCTGGTCGGGAGACTTCCGCGGCGGCGCAGGGTTGGTCATATCGGGACGTTACGACAGGAAAGCCGCTCGGGCATGTGTACGTACGGCGCGGGGAGGCCCCGCCTCCGCCCTCCGCCCTCCGCCCTCCGCCCTCCGCCTCCGCCAGTGCGGCACAGGAGGCGCCGTACGGCCATCCGTCGATACGACGCCGGGGGCGCCCCTCCGACGAGAGGCGCCTCCGGGCGACGTACGGCCGACGTTCGTCAGCCCATGAACTTCTTGAACTCGTCCGGCAGCTCGAAGTCCTGACCGGCCTGGCCCGGCAGCCCGAACGCGCCGCCGTTCTGCGCGGCGGCCGCGCGGCGGGCGGCCTCCTCCTGCTCCTGCTGCTTGCGCTTCATCGGGTTCCCGGAGCGCTGCTTGCCCTTGGCCTTCTTCTGCTGCTTCTTGGGGCGGCCGGGGCCGCCGCCCATGCCCGGGATCCCCGGCATGCCCGGCATACCGCCGCCCTGAGCCATGCGGGACATCATCTTGCGGGCCTCGAAGAACCGCTCGACGAGGTTCTTCACCGCGCTGACCTCGACACCGGAACCCTTGGCGATGCGGGCGCGGCGCGAGCCGTTGATGATCGTCGGGTCCTGGCGCTCGGCCGGGGTCATCGACTTGATGATCGCGGCGGTGCGGTCGACGTCCCGCTCGTCCAGGTTGTTGATCTGGTCCTTGATCTGGCCCATGCCCGGCAGCATGCCGAGCAGCTTGGAGATCGAGCCCATCTTGCGGACCTGCTCCATCTGGGACAGGAAGTCGTCGAGCGTGAAGTCCTGACCCTTCTTGGACGCCAGCTTCGAGGCCATCTTGGCGGCCTCTTCCTGGCTGAAGGTCTTCTCCGCCTGCTCGATCAGGGTGAGCAGGTCACCCATGTCGAGGATGCGGGAGGCCATCCGGTCCGGGTGGAACGCGTCGAAGTCCTCGAGCTTCTCGCCGTTCGACGCGAACATGATCGGCTTGCCGGTGATCTGCCGGATCGACAGGGCGGCACCACCGCGCGCGTCACCGTCGAGCTTGGACAGCACCACGCCGTCGAAGCCGACGCCGTCGCGGAAGGCCTCGGCGGTGTTGACCGCGTCCTGACCGATCATCGCGTCGACGACGAACAGGATCTCGTCCGGCGAGACGGCGTCCCTGATGTCGGCCGCCTGCTGCATCATCTCCTGGTCGATGCCCAGGCGGCCGGCGGTGTCGACGATGACGATGTCGTGGACCTTCGACTTGGCGAAGTCGATGGAGTCCTTGGCGACCTTGACCGGGTCGCCCACCCCGTTGCCCGGCTCGGGCGCGTAGACGGCGACCCCGGCGCGCTCGGCGACGACGCTGAGCTGGTTGACGGCGTTGGGGCGCTGGAGGTCGGCGGCGACCAGCAGCGGCGAGTGGCCCTGCTCCTTGAGCCACTTGCCGAGCTTGCCCGCGAGGGTGGTCTTACCGGCGCCCTGGAGACCGGCCAGCATGATCACGGTCGGGGGCTGCTTGGCGAACCGCAGCCGGCGGGTCTCGCCGCCGAGGATGGTGACCAGCTCGTCGTTGACGATCTTCAGGACCTGCTGGGCCGGGTTCAGCGCCTTGGAGACCTCGGCGCCGAGCGCGCGCTCCTTGACGTTCTTGATGAACGTCCGGACGACCGGCAGGGCCACGTCCGCTTCGAGGAGCGCGATGCGGATCTCGCGCGCGGTGGCGTCGATGTCCGCCTCGCTCAGACGCCCCTTGCCGCGCAGATTCTTGAAGGTCGCTGAAAGGCGATCGGAGAGAGTATCGAACACGGCGGCGTCGGTCCTCGGGGTCGGGGGCAGTCTGAGCGTCTTCCAGGGTATCCGGCTTCGCGAGACAATCGTCCCTCCCCGCCGAAGCGACGGGCGGGGACGGTCACGCCCGCAACGCCTCCTCGAGCTTCCGCGCCACGGACGCCGCCTCCTCACTCGGCATCGGGCCGCCCCCGCCGGTTGTGACGTAGAAGGCATCGACAGCGTTGGACCCCAACGTCGACGCATGCGCGCTGCGCACCCTCACGTGCGCGTCCTCCAGGGCCCGGCCGATCCGGAACAGCAGTCCCGGCGCGTCCTGGGCGCGCACCTCGATCACCGTGGCCAGCCGGGACGCCGCCGGGTGGACGGACACCCTCGGCGGCGGCGCCACCAGGCCCCGGCGGCGCGGGTAGGCGGCGTCGCGCTCGGCGAGGCGCCCCGCGATGTCCAGGGAGCCGTCGAGGGCCCGGATCAGGTCGGCGCGCAGGCGGGCGGCCTGCGGCAGGGAGCCGTACTCGGCGGCGACCCGCCAGTTCAGCAGCAGGACGGAGCCGTCGACGCCGGCCGGCAGGTCCAGCGCGCGCAGCTCGGCGGTCCGGACGGTCAGGCGGTGCATCGCGAGGACGCCGGCCACGGCGGGCAGCACGCCGGGCTGGTCCGGTACGGCGATGAGGAGTTCCACGCCGAGCGGCTCCGGGTCACCGGACGGTTCCGCCTCGGCGGCGTCCGCGGCGGGCCGGGTCTGGGCGCGCAGCGTGAGGACAGGGCTGCCGGTGGCGGCCGCCTCGAGGGCGAGGCGTTCCTGCTCGGCGGTGGGCGCGGCGGCCTCGGGCTCGTCCGGCTGGTCCCCGGCGAGCACGGCCGTGACCCGTTTCACCAGGTCGGCGACCAGGGAGGCGCGCCAGGAGGACCAAGCCGCCGGGCCGGTGGCGAGGGCGTCCGCCTCGGTCAGGGCGTGCAGCAGTTCCAGCGTGCCCGGTGAGCCGACCGCCTCGGCGACGGCCCGGACGGTGGCGGGGTCGTCGAGGTCGCGCCGGGTGGCGGTCTCCACGAGGAGCAGATGGTGGCGTACGAGGGTGCCGAGCACGGCGACGTCCTCGCGGTCGAAGCCGATCCGGGAGGCCACGTCCCTGGCGATGATCTCGCCGGCCACCGAGTGGTCGCCGGGCCAGCCCTTCCCGATGTCGTGCAGGAGGGCGGCGACGAGGAGGAGGTCGGGGCGGCTGACGCGGCGGGTGAAGGCGGAGGCGCGGACGGCGGTCTCGATGAGGTGGCGGTCGACGGTCCACAGGTGCACGGCGTTGCGCTGCGGGCGGCAGCGGACCCGTTCCCAGTCGGGCAGCAGCCGGGTGATCAGGCCTTCCGCCTCCAGGGCCTCCCAGACCTCGACCGTGGGCCGGCCGGATCCCAGCAGGGTCACCAGCTGTTCGCGGGCCTCGGCGGGCCAGGGCGTGGGCAGGGGGCGCACGGTGGCGGCCAGGCGCCGTACGGCGTGCAGGGAGAGCGGGAGGCCGGCCTGCGCGGCGGCGGCCGCGGCGCGCAAGGGGAGCACGGGGTCGCGTTCGGGGCGCGCGGTACGGGCGAGCACCACCTCGCCCTCCTGCTCGACCACTCCTTCGGCCAGCGGGGAGCGTTCGGCGGACGGTTTCCCGCCGCCCAGCATGGCGCGCAGCCGGGGCCGCACGGCGCGCGACCGCAGCACGCGCCCCACTTCGCGCCAGGTGACATCGCTGGCGTACGAGATGACGCGCGCCGCCTCGTAGACCTGGCGCAGGAGGGTGTCGGCGTCGAGCAGGCCCAGTTCGGCGGCGACCTGGTCCTGTTCCTGGAGGGAGAGGCGGTCGGTGGCGCGGCCGGTGGTCAGGTGGAGGGCGTCGCGGACGTCGAGGAGGCGGCGGCGGGCGTCGTCGAGGCCTTCGCGGGGGGCGTCGGCCAGCCAGGAGGCGGCGACGGCGCGCAGCGCGGTGGCGTCCCGCAGGCCGCCGCGGGCCTCCTTGAGGTCGGGTTCCAGCAGGTACTGGAGTTCGCCCTGGCGTGCGGCGCGGCCGGCGCACAGCTCCTGGAGTTCGGGGAGGCGTCTGGGCGCCTGGTTGCGCCAGTCGGCGAGGACGGCGGTGCGCAGTGCGGCGGTCAGGCCGAGGTCGCCGGCGAGGTGCCGGGCGTCGAGCAGGCCGAGCTGGACCTTGAGGTCCTCGCCGGCGGTCTTGCGGGCCTCGGCTGGGGTGCGCACGGAGTGGTCGAGGGCGAGGCCGAGGTCCCACACGGGGTACCAGAGGCGGTCGGCCAGGGCGGCGATGGCGTCGGGGGCGGAGCCGTCGTGCAGCAGGAGCAGGTCGAGGTCGCTGCGCGGGGACAGCTCTCCGCGGCCGTAGCCGCCGACGGCGACCAGGGAGACCCCTTTCAGCCCTGCGGCTCCGGCCTCGAACAGGCCGGCCAGCCAGTCGTCGGTCAGCCGCGAGAGGGCGGTACGGCGCGGCGGCCCGGACCGCGCCCCCTCCGTCAGGAGGCGCAGCCGGGCCGCCGCGTAGCCGCTGGGTCCCGAGTCCTCTGCTTTCGCCGTTGCGTCCGTGCTCGTCACCCAGTGGCTCCTGTTCTCTTCCGGTTCAGGGCGTCAGAGCGCGTCCGGTCCGCGCTCTCCGGTGCGGACCCGGACGGCCGTCTCGACCGGGACGGACCAGACCTTTCCGTCACCGATCTTGCCGGTGCGGGCGGCCTTGACGACGACGTCGATCAGCTGCTCGGCGTCGTCGTCCTCGACCAGCACCTCGATGCGGATCTTGGGGACCAGGTCGACGGTGTACTCGGCGCCGCGGTACACCTCGGTGTGGCCGCGCTGGCGGCCGTAGCCGCTGGCCTCGGTGACCGTCAGGCCATGCACTCCGAAGGCCTGGAGGGCTTCCTTGATCTCGTCGAGCCGGTGCGGCTTGACGACGGCGGTGATGAGCTTCATGCGTCCACCTTCCTGGACTCGGCGTGGGCGGCGACCGGGGTGGCGGGCACGGAGGCGGAGCGGGAGGTGCCGCCGCCGGCGCCGCTGAAGTCGTATGCGGTCTCGGCGTGCTCGGCCTGGTCGATGCCGGTCACCTCGTCGTCCTCGGGGACCCGCATCCCGATGGTCTTGTCGAGGATGAGGGCGAGGACCGCGGAGACCACCAGGGAGTAGGCGAGGACCGCGAAGACACCGGCGGCCTGCTTGCCGAGCTGGGTGGCGTCGCCGCCGTAGAAGAGGCCCTTGACGTCGGACTGGCCCTCGCCGGAGGCGAAGAAGCCGACGAGGAGGGAGCCGGCGATGCCGCCGACGAGGTGGACGCCGACGACGTCGAGGGAGTCGTCGTAGCCGAGCTTGTACTTCAGGCCGACGGCCATGGCGCACAGCAGGCCGGCGATGGCGCCGACGGCGATCGCGCCGAGCGGGTCGACCGCGCCGCCGGCCGGGGTGATGGCGACGAGGCCCGCGACGGCACCGGAGGCGGCGCCCAGCGTGGTGAAGGCGCCGTGGCGCAGCTTCTCGTAGATCAGCCAGGCGAGCATGGCGGCGGCGGTGGCGACCTGGGTGTTGACGAACATCAGGGAGCCGACGCCGTCGTCGTTGCCGAGCCAGGAGCCCGCGTTGAAGCCGAACCAGCCGAACCACAGCAGGCCGGCGCCGAGCATGACCAGCGGCAGGCTGTGCGGGCGCATCGGGTCCTTCTTGAAGCCGATCCGCTTGCCGATGACGAGGATGACGCCGAGGGCGGCGGCACCGGCGTTGATGTGGACGGCCGTGCCGCCGGCGAAGTCGATCACACCGAGTTCGAAGGCCCAGCCGCCGGTGCCCCAGACCCAGTGGGCGACGGGGAAGTAGACGATGGTGGCCCACAGGGCGATGAACAGCGCCCAGGCGGTGAACTTCACCCGGTCGGCGAGGGCGCCGCTGATCAGGGCCGGGGTGATGATCGCGAACATCAGCTGGAAGACGGCGAAGACGAGGACCGGGATGGTGTAGCCGTCCCAGATCGCGTCCTTGTCGATGCCGGTGAATCCGACGTAGTCGGAGTTCCAGGCGAAGATGCCGCCGGAGTCGTTGCCGAAGGCCATGGAGAAGCCGTACAGCACCCACAGGACGGTGACGATCCCCAGGCTGATGAAGCTCATCATCAGCATGTTCAGGGTGCTCTTGACGCGGACCATGCCTCCGTAGAAGAAGGCCAGGGCCGGCGTCATCAGCATCACCAGGGCGGAACAGATGAGCATGAAGCCTGTGTTGGCGGCAGAGATCTGCGTCTCTGCGGCAAGCGTGATGGCTGGTGCCATCGGCGTCTCCTCGTCGTTGGATACGGCCCCGTGCGGGCGAAGCCTGGAGCGGAGTGAGGGGTGGGCCGGTTATGCGCCACGAGATTGGCGCAGCGCGGTTTCGGTGGAAGCCCCTCGTTGTTTCGCGGCCGTGACGAAGGCGCCGGGCGTGTTACGCGTCGATGAATTGCCGGATCCGGGCGCGCGCGATCGTTATCGTGGCGCAACCTTCGGTGAGAGGTGTCGGGGGAGCCGAAGGATCTTCCGGGGATGCCGTAGGGATCCGCGGGGGTTTCCCGCAGGAATCCCCGGGAGAAAAGGGAACCGGCCGCGGGCGGTCCTCCGATGACCTGGCGCGGGGGGAGCCGAGTCGGGCGGTTCGGGAGGGCCGGCCGCGGCCGGGGCTGAGGGGCGGGGCCAGGGGTGGGGCCGGGGGTGAGCTAGACGGCCTCGGCGGTCTCGGGGAGTTCCGCCGCGAGTTTGTCGGTGAGGTCGACGACCTCGGCGAGGTCGCCGAAGTCGCGGGCGGCGGTGTCGACGGTCTTGCGGATACGGGTGTTGACCCGCTCGGAGCGGATCTTCTTGGCGACCTGCATGGCCCGCTCGGCGAAGACGGCGCTCTGCTCGGGCTCCCGCTGGAGCAGGTGCACCGAGGCCATGCCGATCAGGTTGAGTGCGTACGACCGCTGGTGCTCGCCGTCCTCGGCGAACAGCTCGACGGCGCGCCGCATCATCGGCTCGGCGAGGGAGGCGTAGGTGGGGCTGCGGCCGGCGACATAGGCGAGATCGCGGAAGGAGTGGCTGTTCTCGGCGTACAGCTCCGCCTCGGAGAAGAAGCGGATCCAGTCGGGGTCCGGCTCGTCCCAGTCGTCGGCCTCCGCGAAGACGTCCTCGGCCATGCGCACGGCCCGCTTGGTCTTGCCGGGCTGGCCCATGTTGGCGTAGGCGCGGGCCTCCATCGCATACAGCATGGACTGGGTGCGCGGACTCGCGCAGTCGCGGCTGCCGTACTGGGCGAGGTGGATGAGTTCCAGCGCGTCGTCGGGCCGGCCGACGTGGATCATCTGGCGGCTCATGCTGGAGAGGATGTACGAGCCGAGGGGGCGGTCGCCGGCCTCCTTGGCGGCGTGCAGCGCGAGGACGAAGTACTTCTGCGCGGTGGGCTGGAGACCCACGTCGTAGCTCATCCAGCCCGCCAGTTCGGCGAGTTCGGCGGCGACCTTGAAGAGTTTGCGGGTGGTGGTCTCCGGCTGGGGTTCCTGGAGCAGGTCGGTGACCTCGTGCAGCTGGCCGACGACGGCCTTGCGGCGCAGTCCGCCGCCGCACTGGGCGTCCCACTGGCGGAACATCACCGTGGTGGACTCCAGCAGGTCCAGCTCCGGCTTGGACAGCCGTCCGCGCGCGCGGCTGGTCGGCACGGCCTCGCGCGGGGCGGTTCCGGCCTGGTCGAGCCGGGGGGAGGACGGGGCCGGCACGAGCCAGCGCTGCATGGGCTCGATGAGGGCCGGGCCCGCGGACAGGGCCAGCGAGGTTCCGAGGAAGCCGCGCCGCGCCAGCATCAGGTCGCTGCGCGAGAACTCGCTGAGCAGTGCCACCGCCTGCGGGCCCGTCCAGGGCATGTCGACTCCGGACGCGGACGGGGACTGGCGGGCGGCGCGCAGCCCCAAATCTTCCACGGAGACGACACAGCCGAACCGCTCGGAGAACAGCTCCGAGAGAATCCTGGGGATCGGTTCGCGCGGGTTCTCGCCGTCGAGCCAGCGCCGGACCCGCGAGGTGTCCGTCGAGATGTGGTTGGCGCCCAACTGGCGTGCCCGGCGGTTGACCTGGCGGGCCAGCTCACCCTTGGACCAGCCGCTGCGCACGAACCACGAGCCCAACAGCTCATTCGGGCGCTTCTCAGCGTTCGTCCCGCTTCCGCCGCTGCCGCCCACTGGAACGCCCCCATCCCTACAGACCGCTTGCCGTCGAATGCGCCAAGCCCTATCAGAATGCCGGTCGAGCGGGCAGCCCGTCCCGGGCTTGTCACCCTTCGAACAGGAAACCGACTTGCCTCCGGCATACTCGCCGGTGCATGTGCCCCACCTGCCGTGCACACACGGTAATCCTACGATCACCGGTCCGGCCATGGCGTTCCGGGAATCGCCACCATTCGCCACCCCTTCGAATGAACTCACGGCTGCCTCTTCACGATTCACTTGACACATGACAGCCGGGAACGGGCGGACGGACGCACTGGAGGGCGCACACGACAGGGCGCACCACCCGATGCGCTTCCGAGCGCGGAGTGCACCGCGGGCCGACGGGGCAGCCGGGTAGGCGAGGTCACGTTCCGCATCCGTCTCGATCCGTCACGTAACCACCGATGCGCCGGACCCGTTGGAGGGGGCATGGGCTTCACGATCGGCAGCAGTCGGGGCATTCGCGACACCCGGTCCGGCTCGCGCCGCCGCGGCCGCTCGTCGGAGTGCACCGTCGTGGCCGAGTACACCGGGCTGTGGGGGTGGGCCGTCGTCCCGGGCGCGCGTGCCGCCGCCGGTCTGTGCTCCTGCGGCCGTGCGACGTGCCCGGCGCCGGGCGCGCATCCGCTGGACTTCGCCCCCGAGGTGCCGGCCGGGGCCACGCTGGACGAGGTGACCGACGCCTGGGCGGAGTTCCCGGGCGCGGCGGTGATGCTGCCGGTCGGGCGGGCGTTCGACGTGATCGAGGTGGCCGAGCCCGCCGGGCGGCACGCCCTGGTCCGGCTGGAGCGGATGGGCGTCCCGCTCGGCCCGGTGACCGCCACTCCGGACGGCCGCGCCCAGTTCTTCGTCGCCCCCGGCGCCGCCGCCGAGCTGCCCGCGCTGCTGTACCGCATGGGCTGGGACGACCCGTCGCTCGACCTGCGGGGCCTCGGCCGGGGCGCGTATCTGACGGCGCCGCCGTCCGACCGGGGCGGTCTGGGTCCGGTGCGCTGGCTGCGCTCCCCCGCCCTGGACTCCGCGAGCCACCCGCCGGAGGCCCGCCTGCTGCTGGGCACGCTGGCGTACGTGGCGCACCGGGCACGGGCGTAGCGCGCGGGATCCGCCGGTCACGGGCACAGCGCGCAGGACCTGCCGCTCGCGGGCATCGCGCAGGACACACCAGTCACGGGCATATCGCGCACCGTACGACGAAGCGCCCGTCCCCCTTCTCGATCGGGGGCGGGCGCTTCGCCTGCGGATGTTCGGAGGTGACCGGTCACTCCCCGATGAGCGCGTCGACGAAGGCCTCCGGCTCGAACGGGGCGAGGTCGTCCGCGCCCTCGCCGAGCCCGACCAGCTTGACCGGGACGCCCAGCTCGCGCTGGACGGCGATGACGATGCCGCCCTTGGCGGTGCCGTCGAGCTTGGTGAGCACGATGCCGGTGATGTCGACGACCTCGGCGAACACCCGGGCCTGGACCAGGCCGTTCTGACCGGTGGTGGCGTCGAGGACGAGCAGCACCTCGTCCAGCGGGGCGTGCTTCTCGACGACCCGCTTGACCTTGCCCAGCTCGTCCATGAGGCCGGTCTTGGTGTGGAGGCGGCCGGCGGTGTCGATCAGGACGACGTCCGCGCCGATCTCCTTGCCCTCCTTGACCGCGTCGAACGCGACGGAGGCCGGGTCGCCGCCCTCGGGGCCGCGCACGGTGTGGGCGCCGACGCGCTCGCCCCAGGTCTGGAGCTGGTCGGCGGCGGCGGCGCGGAAGGTGTCGGCGGCGCCGAGGACGACGCTGTTGCCGTCGGCGACCAGGACGCGGGCGAGCTTGCCGGTGGTGGTGGTCTTGCCGGTGCCGTTGACGCCGACGACCATCACGATGCCGGGCTTGCGGCCCTCGGGCTCGGTCTTCACGGTGCGGTCGAAGTCGGTGCCGAGGAGCGTCAGCAGCTCCTCGCGGAGCAGTCCGCGCAGCTCCTCGGGGGTGCGGGTGCCGAGGACCTTCACGCGCTCACGGAGCCGTTCGACCAGCTCCTGGGTGGGCTGGACGCCGACGTCGGCGGTGAGCAGGGTGTCCTCGATCTCCTCCCAGGTGTCCTCGTCCAGGTGCTCGCGCGAGAGCAGCGAGAGCAGGCCCTTGCCGAGGGCGTTCTGGGAGCGGGAGAGCCGGGCGCGCAGACGCACCAGGCGTCCGGCGGTGGGCTCCGGGATCTCGATCGGGGGAGCCTCGGTGACGGGCTCCTCGACGACGGGAGGCTCCTCGACGGCGGTCGGGGCCGAGCCGCCGGGGAGGTCCACCTCCTCGATCGTGCGGCGCGGTTCCTCCTTCGGCGTCTCGGCCTCGTCGCCGACGTGCGGCTCGGCCGGAGGGGCGGTGAGGTCGGGCGTCGTGGGGGGCGGCGGGGGCAGCTGCTTCTTGCGGCGGCTGCCGACCACGAGCCCGCCGAGCGCGCCGAGCACGACCACGGCGATGACTACAGCAAGGATGAGGATGTCCATAACGCGTCCAGTATCAGCCATGGGGGTCCGCCGGACCCTTCTTGTGGCTTCCTCCGAGAGACAAAGGCCACCGGTGGGTGCGAGCAGGGCCGAAGTACGGTGGCACCGCCTCCGTCAACGCGCGTAGAGTCCCGGTGTCCCCCGTCCCCCACCTTGAGGCACGTTCGTCATGAGCAAGACCGCCGAGACCGAAGGCGCTCTCGAAACCCGCGGCATCGAGCAGGTACCGGACCACGAGCGCACGGCGAGAACCCGTGAGCTGTTCCCCACCTGGGTCGGCGCCAACATCAGTGTGCTGCTGCTGACCATGGGCGCGAGCCTGGTGGTGGCGTACCGCCTGAACATTTGGCAGGCGCTGGTCGTCGCCGTCGTCGCGCCCGTCGTGTCGTACGGCCTGGTGGGGCTGATCGGCATCGCGGGCAAGCGGGGCGGGGCGCCGGGCATGGCGCTCTCCCGCGCGGTCTTCGGCCAGCGCGGCAATCTGCTGCCCGGCTCGCTGATCTGGGTGGCCCGCTGGGGCTGGGAGACGATCAACGCGGTGACCGGCGCGTACGCCATGCTCACCGTCCTGGACATCGTCTTCGGCATCGGCGCGAACGGCGTGCTGGACATGGTGACGCTGCTGGCGTTCGTGGTGGCGACGTTCGCGATCTCCGGGCTGGGCATCGGCGCCGTGCAGAAGTGCAACACGTACGCGACCTATCTCTTCGGCGCGTTCTCGGTGCTGGTCCTGGCCTATCTGGCGGTGCACACCGACTGGTCGCGGGTGCTCGGCCACTCCGCCGGTTCCACGGCCGCGGTGATCACCGGGATCGGCATGATCGCGGCGGGTGGCGTCAGCTGGATCCCGTCCGCGCCGGACTTCACCCGCTATCTGCCGCGCACGGCGTCCTCGAAGGCGATCGTGGGCACGGCGGTGGGCGGCGCCGGGGTCGTGGTGCTGCCGATGGTGCTGATGGGCGCGGTGATGGCGGTGTCCACGCCGGACCTGGCCTCGGCCTCCGACCCGGTCTCCTTCCTCGGCGAGATCCTGCCGACGTGGATCGCGGTGCCGTATCTGCTGATCGCGCTGATCGGCATGCTGCTGATCAACGCGATGTCGATGTACTCGGCGGGCTTCACCGCGCAGACCCTCGGCATCACGGTGCCCCGGCACTGGGCGGTGTCCGTCAACGCGCTGATCTCGCTGGTGTTCGGCGGCGTGCTGATGCTGGTGGCGACGAGCTTCATGGGCTCCTTCATCGCCTTCCTGTCCCTGCTGGCGGTGGCGTTCTCCGCGTGGGTCGGCGTGTTCGGCGCGGACATGCTGCGGCGCACGTCGTACGACGGCGAGGCCATGGCGGACACGACCCGCACCAGCGCCTACTGGTACCGGGGCGGTTTCTCCCCCGCCGCCGTCACCGCGTGGGCGGCCGGTCTGGTCGCGGGCCTGCTGTTCACCACGTCGGACTGGTTCACCGGCCCGCTCGCCGCGAACAACGTCATCGGCGAGTACGGCCTCGGCTGGGTCGCCACGATCGTGATCTCGGGCCTGCTCTACCTGGCCCTCCCGAAGCCGGCGGTGCCCGCACCGGCGCCCGCTCCCGCCGGGGAGCCCGAGCCGGCGGCCGTCTGAGCCCGCACGGTCACGGGACCCGGCCCCTGAGGAAGGACGGGAGAAGACGGAAAAGCGTACTGCCCCGGCTCGGTGACCGAGCCGGGGCAGTACGTCTTACGGGTGTCGAGGAGCGGGCAGCGGGGACTTGGCCCGGCTCCTCGAGTCGAGGGGCCTCAACCGGAGGCTCAGCCCATCTCCTCCAGGCTCTTGCCCTTGGTCTCGGGCACGAACTTGAGGATGAAGGGGATGGAGAGGAAGGCGAACACCGCGTACATGACGTAGGTGAGCGACAGGTTCCACTCCGACAGGTCCGGGAAGGTGATGGTGATCACCCAGTTGGCGATCCACTGGGCCGAGGCGGCCACACCGAGCGCGGCGGCGCGGATCTTGTTCGGGAAGACCTCACCGAGCATGACCCAGACGACCACACCCCAGGACATCGCGAAGAAGAGCACGAACGCGTTGGCCGCGATCAGCGCGACGTAGCCCTGCGTGGTGGGCAGCGGGTCGTTGCCGTTCTGGAAGGAGAAGGCCCAGGCGGCGGCGGCCAGGGAGATGCCCATGCCGACGGAGCCGATGAGCGCGAGCGGCTTGCGGCCGATCCGGTCGACGAAGATCATCGCGATCACGGTACCGACGATGTTGATGATCGAGGTCTCGAACGAGTAGAAGAACGAGCTCGACGGGTCGACGCCGACGGACTGCCACAGCAGGTTCGAGTAGTAGAAGATGACGTTGATGCCGACCAGCTGCTGGAAGACGGACAGGCCGATGCCGATCCAGACGATCGGCAGCAGGCCGAAGCGGCCGCCGAGCAGGTCCCGGAACGTCGACTTGTGGTCGCTGCGCATCGCCTGGTCGATCTCGGCGACGCGGGCGTCGAGGTCGATGTCGCCCTCCACGTCGGCGAGCACCTTCTTGGCGTCGTCGGTGCGGCCCACGCTGATCAGGTAGCGCGGCGACTCGGGGATGGCGAAGGAGAGCAGGCCGTAGATCACGGCCGGCACCAGCATCACGCCGAGCATCCACTGCCAGGCCTCGAGGCCGGCTATCTTCCCGCGCTCCTCGCCGTCGGCCAGGTTGAGGATGGCCCAGTTGACGAGCTGGGAGACGGCGATGCCGATGACGATGGCGGCCTGCTGGAACGAGGCGAGCCTGCCCCGGTAGGCGGGCGGGGCGACCTCGGCGATGTAGGCCGGGCCGATCACGGAGGCCATGCCGATGGCGATACCGCCGAGGACACGCCAGGCGGCGAGGTCCCAGGCGGCGAACGGCAGGCCGGAGCCCACCGCGCTCACGGCGAACAGCACCGCCGCGATCTGCATGACGCGGATACGGCCGATGCGGTCGGCGATCCGGCCGGCGACGGCCGCGCCCACGGCGCTGCCCAGCAGGGCGCAGGCGGCGACGGTTCCGGTGGCACCGGAGCTGAGGTCGAACCGAGCCTGGATGCCGCCGTTCGCACCGTTGATGACAGAGCTGTCGTAGCCGAACAGGAAACCGCCCAGGGCGGCGGCGGCAGTGATGAAGACGACGTGCCCGAGATGTTCGGGGTGCGCCGTCCTGGCACCGGACTGCGGTGCCTGCGCTGTGCTGGTCACGTTGGGTAACTCCTCGGGCCGCCGGCAACGCTGCCGGCTGGGGGCGAGCCCTTCCAGGGACGGCGGCCTATCAAGCCGCTCATACCTGAAGGTAAAAGCAACGTTGCAGAGACTATGCCTTCAGGTTTCGAAGTCAATAGGCCAAGACCTGTGAATTTTCAGCCATGACTCTCAGCGTTGCCTTCACTTCTTGAAGCGATCTTGAAGTGATCTAGAGGATGACCTGGTCATTACTGGTGTAGACCGGTGCCCCGTCGCGGGCGATCAACGCAGCCGCTGGCTGATGACCTTCGACACACCGTCGCCCTGCATGGAGACGCCGTACAGCGCGTCGGCGACCTCCATGGTCCGCTTCTGGTGCGTGATCACGATGAGCTGCGAGGTCTCCTGGAGCTCCTGCATGATCCGGATGAGCCGCTGCAGGTTGGTGTCGTCGAGCGCGGCCTCGACCTCATCCATGACGTAGAACGGGCTGGGCCGGGCCTTGAAGATCGACACCAGCAGGGCGACGGCCGTCAGCGACCGCTCGCCCCCGGACAGCAGCGACAGCCGCTTGACCTTCTTGCCCGGCGGCCGGGCCTCGACGTCCACACCCGTGGTGAGCATGTTGCCGGGATCGGTCAGCACGAGCCGGCCCTCGCCGCCGGGGAAGAGCCGGCCGAAGACGCCCTCGAACTCGCGCGCGGTGTCCCGGAACGCCTCCGTGAACACCTGCTCGACCCGCTCGTCGACCTCCTTCACGACCTGAAGCAGGTCCGCGCGGGTCTTCTTCAGGTCCTCCAGCTGCTCGCTGAGGAACTGGTGGCGTTCCTCCAGCGCGGCGAACTCCTCCAGCGCGAGCGGATTCACCTTCCCGAGCTGCTGGTACGCCCGCTCGGCCGCCTTCAGCCGCTTCTCCTGCTCCGCGCGGACGAACGGCTGCGGCTGGTTGCGCGGATGCTCCGGGTCCTCCGGCAGCTCCTCGCCCTCCGCGGGCGGCGACGGCGGTACGGGCTGATGAGGGCCGTACTCGTCGACGAGTACGGCCGGCTCCACGCCCAGCTCCTCCAGCGCCCTCGTCTCCAGCTGCTCGATGCGCAGCCGCTTCTCGGCGCCCAGCACCTCGCCTCGGTGCACCGAGTCGGTGAGCTTGTCCAGCTCCGCCTTGAGGTCACGGCCCCGGGTGCGGGCGGCGGCCAGCTCCTGCTCGCGGCGGGCCTTCACCGCCTCCGCGGCGGAACGTTCCCGCTCCGCGCGGGCCAGGGATACCTCGATGTGCGCCAGGAGCTGCCGGGCGCCCGAGGCGACGGCCTCGGCGACGGCCGCCTCGTGGCGCAGCCGGGCGCGGCGCTGCTCGGCCCGCGCGCGGGCCTCGCGCTCGGTGCGGGCCGCCCGGTCCAGCGCGTCGGCCCGGCCGGCCAGGCCCTTCACCCGCTCCTCGTGCGTACGGACCTGGAGGCGGGCCTCCATCTCGGTCTGGCGCGCGTTGGCGCCGTCGGCGGCGAGGCGGTCGCGGACCGAGGTGTCCGGCTCCTCCTCGATCGGCATCTCCTCGGCCACGGCGAGACGTTCGGCCAGCTCCTCGACTTCCTGGAGCGCCTTGTCCAGGGCTTCCTGCGCCCGCGCGGCGGCGGCCGCGCTGCGCTCCGCCTCGCCCGCGGCTCCCCTGGCCTGGCCGGCGAGCCGGCCCAGCTGCTGCGCCACCGCCGACTTCTCCCGGTCGGCGGCGCGGCGGCGCTCCCCGAGTTCCTCCACGAGGGCGGCGGCGTCGGCGCGGTGCCGGGCTGCTTCTCGCTGTGCGTGCGTCAGCTGCTCGCAGCGGGTCTCCAGCTCCTTCAGCTCGGTCGCTGCCTCGTCCACGGAGGCCTGTACCTCCAGCAGGCTGGGTGCGGCCGCGGAGCCGCCGTGTGCGAAGTGGGAGCCCAGCAGGTCGCCGTCGGTGGTGACGGCGGTCAGGTGGGGGTGGGCGTAGACGAGTTCCTCGGCTTCCTCCAGTGTCCCGACGACGACGATGTCCCGCAGGAGGCGGCGGACGGCGGGCATCAGGTCGGCGGGGCCGCGGACGTAGTGCTCCGCGGGGAGGGGGGTGCGCGGTGGGGTGTGGGGGGTGGTGGGTTGTCGGGCGGGTGCGGGTGGGGTGTGGCTGGTCGCGCAGTTCCCCGCGCCCCTGGCCGGGGCTGCCGGGCCGCCGTGGGCCGGTGCGGGTTCGGCGTGGCTGGTCGCGCAGTTCCCCGCGCCCCTGGCCGGGGCTGCCGGGCCGCCGTGGGCCGGTGCGGGTTCGATGTGGCTGGTCGCGCAGTTCCCCGCGCCCCTGGTCGCGGCTTGGGCGCCGTGGTTCCGTGCGGGATCGTTGTCGTTGCTCGGGCGGTTCCCCGTGGCCCCTGGCGGGGCGTCCTCCGGGGCTTCGGTGAGGAGGAGGGTGGCTCGGCCCGCGTCCTGTTTGTGGAGGAGGCGGAGGGCTTCGGCGGCCGCGGACGGGGTGGTGACGGCGATCGCGTCGGCTGCCGTGCCGAAGGCCGCGGCGAGGGCGGCCTCGTAGCCGGGCGTCACCGTCAGCAGCTCCGCCGCCGGGCCGAGGACTCCGGTGAGCCTGTCCCGGGCGGCCAGCAGTGCTCCGGTGCCGTCCTTGCGCCGCAGGCCCAGGGCCAGGGCGTCGTGGCGGGCCCGGGTGGCGGCGCGTTCGCGTTCCGCGGCGGTGACCGCCTCGCGGGCGGCGGTGAGGGCCGCCTCCGCCTCGGCCAGCGCGCGCTTGGCCGCCTCGTGCCGGTCCGCCAGCTCGGCGTCGCCCGCGTCGAGGCCGTCGACCTCGGCCTTCAGCGCCTCGTACTCCTCCTGCGCGGCGACGGCCCGCTCCTGGGCCTCGTCGCGGGCGGCGGCCAGCCGGTCGATCTCGGCCTGGGCGGCGGCCGCGCGCGAGCGGGCCGCGCCGACCTGGCCGCTCAGGCGGGCCAGCCCTTCGCGGCGGTCGGCGATGGCGCGGGCGGCGTCCTTCAGGCGGCGTTCCTCGGCCGCCAGCTCGCGCTCCAGTTCGGCGCGGTGCGCGACGGTGTCCTCCAGTGCCCGCCGGGCCGCTTCCAGGGCGGCCTCCAGCTCGGCCTCCTGCTCGCGGACGCGGGCGGCCTCGCGCTCCAGGTCCTCGGGGTCGCGGCCGCGCCGCTCGTCGACCGGCGCGGAGGTGGCGCTCTTGACCCGCGCCTCGGCCAGCGAGAGTGTGCCGCGCACCCGCTCGGCGAGCTGGGACAGCTCGTACCAGGTCTGCTGGGCGCGCTGGAGGCGCGGGGTGAGCCGGCGGACCTCGTCCTCCAGCAGCGCCTCCTGCCGCAGGGCCTTGCGCAGCTCCTCCTCGGCGGCCTCCTTGCGCTCCTTCAGCGCGGCCTCGTCGGCGATCTCGGCCTGGAGGGCTTCGCGGAGCCGTACGAGGTCGTCGGCGAGCAGACGCAGGCGGGCGTCGCGCAGATCGGCCTGGATGACGGCGGCCCTGCGCGCCACCGCGGCCTGGCGGCCGAGGGGCTTGAGCTGGCGGCGCAGCTCGTCGGTGAGGTCCTGCACGCGCGCGAGGTTGGCCTGCATCGCGTCCAGCTTGCGCAGCGCCTTCTCCTTGCGCTTGCGGTGCTTGAGGACGCCGGCCGCCTCCTCGATGAAGGCGCGGCGGCCCATCGGGTCGGCGTGCAGGACGGAATCGAGCTGGCCCTGGCCGACGATCACGTGCATCTCGCGGCCGATGCCGGAGTCGGAGAGGAGTTCCTGGATGTCGAGGAGACGGCAGGTGTCGCCGTTGATCTGGTACTCGCTGCCGCCGTTGCGGAACATGATCCGCGTGATGGTGACCTCGGCGTACTCGATGGGCAGGGCCCCGTCGGAGTTGTCGATGGTCAGGGACACCTCGGCGCGGCCCAGCGGCGGGCGGCCGGTGGTGCCGGCGAAGATGACGTCCTCCATCTTGCCGCCGCGCAGCGACTTGGCGCCCTGCTCGCCCATGACCCAGCTGAGCGCGTCCACGACGTTGGACTTGCCCGAGCCGTTCGGGCCGACCACGCAGGTGATGCCCGGCTCGAACCGGAGCGTGGTGGCCGAGGCGAACGACTTGAAGCCGCGGAGGGTCAGGGCCTTGAGGTGCACGCCGCTGGACTTTACCGGGCGCCGTTTGTCTCACTGCATGAACGCGCGGTTTCGCCCGTGAACGCGCAGGGCAGACCAAACGTTAAAGACACTGAAAGGGTGTACGGGGGCAAGAAAGAAGGGACGCCGAAGCGTCCCTTGCAACTTCTGACACTGTGCGGTTGATACGGGCAGCCCAACCACTGCGTGTCGTTGTGCGATGCAGTGATCAGGTGAGCGCAGGCTCCGCCTGGTGTGCGTCGACGCGCTCCATGATCCTGTCGTCGTGAGAAGCGGCAGCCGTCAGCGCCTCGTTCTCCGCCTGGATCCGCACAAGCTCCGATTCCAGGTCCTGGACGCGCTGCTGGAGCCGTCGCATCTCGGCGAGGAGTCGAGGGTCGGAGCCACCGACGTAACCGAGAAGCGCCTTTGCCATGATGGATGGTCCTCCACAATGAGTGACCGACCGATGCGGTGTGGGTCGTGAGGGATTCGCACCCGCGGTGTTTGGCACTGTGGAGTTCTTGCTGCCGTTCATCCATGCCAAACAGCTAGGTGCGCGGGGTGCTTTCAGCGTCTCACCAAAAAGTTTGACGGTCAACACGATCACGCCCCGTATTGACGTGCTACCCGGGTGCGCGCGGCCGTGAAACGGCGGCGCCGCGATTCCAGCGGGGCTCAGGGCGTGGCGATCATCCTTGCGTGCGGAGCGTGCCATCGCAAGCCCCTCTCCGCAATCACCAGCACCTTTTCCTCTCGGGCAGCTGCCGGCGGCACATACCGCCGCGCGGCGCGGGCCGCCGGAGCGTGCGGGGTCAGCGGATCGCGAAGCCGTCGTAGCCGCCGCGAGGTGTGTCCCAGATCTCGGTGACGCCGTCCACGCGCCCGGGAGTGTCGTCACCCTGGAGCCAGTCGAGGAGGCCCTCGCAGCCCTCGCGCGGCCCTTCCGCGACCACCTGGACACGGCCGTCGGCCAAATTGAGAGCAAAACCACTCAGGCCGCCGATCTCCAGCGCCTTGGCCCGCGTGAACCAGCGGAAACCCACTCCCTGCACATGTCCCCGGACCCAGGCGACCAGTCGTACATCCTCGCTCATGAGTGCAACCTAGCCGGGCAATGTCACTCGGGACACTTCTCCCCCTGGCGCCATGCGGTACCGTCCAGCCCCAAACACATCTCATATGAAAGTCACCTGATCGGGTGACATTTGGTTGACCGCCGGGACGAGTCGACCACCAGGACGAGCACCAGGGACGAGGAAGGCCAGGACATGGGACGCCACCGACGCTCCGACGCCGGCCGCGCCGCCACGGGCCGCGCCACGGGGGTCACGCCGGCACAGAGCACGCCGGCACGGGGCTCCGACGCGGCGGGCCGGGACCCGCGGCACACGCAGCCGGAGCGGCCGCCGGAGCCGGGCATCGCGCCCTACCTGAACCCCGAGGCCTACGCCCATGTGCAGGCCCGCAGCGACGCGTACCTCTTCGGCACGGAGGAGGAGCGGGACGCCGCGGCCGGCACCGCGGTCCTCCCCACGGTCGAGACCCCCGCCGAAGCGGGGACGGTCGCCGGAACCGGGGCGTCCGCCTCGGGTGACGGCACCGGGCGCGGGCGCTCGCACCGCCGCCGCAAGAAGGCCGCCACCCCGGTCCGCACCGGTCTGCTCGGCGTCTCCGCCGCGGTGGCCCTCGGCGCGGTCGCGGTCGCGACCGGCGTGCTGCCCGGCACGGACACCTACCGGCTCGGCGGCGACAGCGGCGGCGACCGGGTGCAGGCCTCCGACGGCGGCGCCGCGAACACCGAGGGCCCGCTGGGCGGCACCTCCGGCAGGGCCGAGAGCCCCACCGGCGACGGCACCGCGACGAGCCCCGGCACCGGGCGCTCCGCCTCCCCCTCGGCGTCCTCCCCCCGCCCGTCGGCGTCACCGACCACCGGGAAGCCGTCCGAGAAGGCCTCCGAGAAGCCCTCGGCCACGCCCTCGCAGAAGCCGAAGCCCACCCCGACGCCGTCGCGTACGCCGACCAGGACCCCGCCGAAGACGACGGCCCCGGTCACGGTCTCCGCGGAGGCCGCCGCCGAGGCGCAGGTGCTGAAGCTGGTCAACGACGAGCGGGCGAAGGCGGGGTGCAGTCCGGTCGCCGCGAACAGCGCGCTGGCGAAGCTCGCCCGGGACTTCAGCGCGGACATGGCCGCGCGGGACTTCTTCGACCACACCGACCCCAGCGGGGCGACCCCCTGGGACCGGGCGGAGAAGGCCGGCATAACCGACCTGGGCGGCGAGAACATCGCGCGCGGCCAGGCCGACGCCGCCGCCGTCATGGAGGCCTGGATGAACAGCCCCGGCCACCGCGCCAACATACTGAACTGCGAGTTCACGACCCTGGGCGTCGGCGTCCACTTCGGCCCGGGCGGGCCGTGGTGGACCCAGGACTTCGGCTACTGACACCCTCTTCGGCTCCGTGGCTCCACGACTCCGGCACTAACTTCTCCACAGCGCCACCTCTCGGTTGGCGCTGCGGTCGCCTAAGCTTGAGGTATGACGACCACCCAGGAGCGCGTGCCGGAGCAGGACCTCCCGTACGACGTGTTCTCCAGGGCCTGCCCCTCGCGCGGCACGCTGGAGCACGTCACCGGCCGCTGGGGCGCGCTCACCCTCGGGGCCCTGTACGAGGGGTCGTTCCGCTTCAACGAGCTGCGCCGCCGGGTCGACGGCGTCAGCGAGAAGATGCTGTCCCAGACGCTGCACGCGCTGGAGCGCGACGGACTGGTGCACCGCGAGGCCCAGCCGACCAACCCGCCGCGGGTGGACTACGAACTGACGCCCCTCGGCCGCGGCGTCGCCGAGCGCCTGATCGGCCTCATCCACTTCGTGGAGGGCCGCATGGACGACGTCCTCGCCGCCCGGGAGCGCTACGACGCGGCCCGCGCCCCCCGCTGAGCCCCCGGCTGACCCCCGCCGCCGCTACGCCGAGATGCGCGGCGGGCGCTGGCAGCGCGGGCAGTAGTAGCTGGAGCGGTTCATCCACGGGCGGCGGCGCATCGGCGTACCGCACCGCTTGCAGGGCAGCCCCTCACGGCCGTACGCGTCGAGCGAGCGGTCGAAGTAGCCGGACTCGCCGTTGACGTTGACGTACAGGCTGTCGAAGCTGGTGCCGCCCACCGCCAGGGCCGCGTTCATCACGTCCCGCACATGTCCCAGCAGCTCGCCGGTGCGCGGGCGGGTGAAGGTGGAGGTCGGGCGGTCGTAGTGCAGGCGGGAGCGCCACAGCGCCTCGTCCGCGTAGATGTTGCCGACGCCGCTGATCAGCGACTGGTCGAGCAGGGCCCGCTTGATGGTGGTCCGCTTGCGGCGCAGCGCCCGGTGGAAGGCCTCGTCGTCGAAGCGCGGGTCCAGGGGGTCGCGGGCGATGTGCGCGATGACGTCGGGCAGGCCGTCCGGGGTGGTGTCGTGCAGCGAGAGCCCGCCGAAGGTGCGCTGGTCGACGAAGCGCAGTTCGGTGCCGAGGTCGTCGGCGAAGCGGACCCGGATGCGCAGGTGCTTCTCGTCGGGCGCCTCGTGCGGCTGGACCAGCAGCTGGCCGCTCATCCCGAGGTGGGCGAGGATCGCCTGCTCGGTGTCCTCCAGCGGCAGCCACAGATACTTCCCGCGGCGGCTGGGCGTGCCGATCCTGTGCCCCTTCAGCCGCTGCGCGAAGTCCTCCCCGCCCGCCCCGTGCCGGCGTACGGCACGCGGGTGCAGCACCTCGGCGTCGGCGACGGTCCGGTGGGCGACCCACCGCTCCAGCCCACGCCGGACGACCTCGACCTCGGGCAACTCGGGCATCGGGACTCCGTGGAAAAAGCCGGTGGATGAGCGAAGCGCCCGCCCCGGGGCCACCGGGGCAGGCGCTCGATCGCGTGCGGTCAGGCGGTCGCCGACGAGGTGTCGACGCTGCCCTCCTCGGCCGGAGCGGCGTCGACGGCGGTCGCCGCCGCGGCTGCCGCCGCCTTGGCGCGCTCGTCCGCCGCGGCGCGGATGGCGCGCCAGGCGGATTCCGCGGCCTGCTGCTCGGCCTCCTTCTTGCTGCGGCCGGTGCCGGTGCCGTACGAGACGCCTCCGACGCGGGCGGCAGCAGTGAAGGTCTTCTCGTGGTCGGGGCCGGTCTCCGTGACCAGGTACTCGGGGACGCCGAGGCCTTCGGTCGCGGTCAGCTCCTGGAGGGATGTCTTCCAGTCCAGGCCGGCGCCCAGGTTGGAAGATTTCTCGATCAGGGGGTCGAACAGACGGTGCACCAGCTCCGCCGCCGAGTCCAGGCCCTGGTCGAGGTAGACCGCGCCGATCACCGCTTCGAGGGTGTCGGCGAGGATGGACGCCTTGTCCCGGCCGCCCGTGCCCTCTTCACCCCGGCCGAGCCGGATGAAGGAGCCGAGGTCCAGCGTCCGCCCCACCTCCGCCAGCGCGCGCGAGTTGACCACCGCGGCCCGCAGCTTGGCCAGCTGGCCTTCGGGCAGGTCGGGGTGGGTGCGGTACAGCGTGTCCGTGACGACGAGGCCGAGCACGGAGTCCCCCAGGAACTCCAGCCGCTCGTTCGTCGGCAGACCGCCGTTCTCGTACGCGTAGGAACGGTGGGTCAGCGCTCGCACCAGAAGGGCGGACTCGACCTTGTAGCCGAGCCGCCCTTCCAGAAGCGTGTGGGACGAGGCCTGGTTGTCCGCAGAGTTTTTCTTCGGCGTGGACACAGTGCCTCTCACCAGCCGCTCAGACCTCGAGGACCTGGCGCTTGTTGTAGGTGCCGCACGACGGGCACGCGATGTGCTGCTGCTTGGGCTCGTGGCAGCGCTCGCACGCAACCAGGGTGGGGACCGCAGCCTTCCACTGCGACCGGCGGTGGCGCGTGTTGCTGCGCGACATCTTCCGCTTCGGAACAGCCACGGCTACTTCTCCTGCTTCTCGTCGACGCCCGCTTCGGCGCCGCTCATCTCGTCCTTATCGCCGGATTCGAGCGAACCGGCGATTCCCTGCAATGCCGCCCAACGGATGTCGACGGCGTCATGGTGGTGGTCCGGGTCGTCCGCAAGGCGCGCTCCGCACTCGGAGCACAGGCCCGGGCAGTCTTCCTGGCACACCGGCTGCATCGGCAGTGCGAGCACCACCGCATCGCGCAGCACAGGTTCGAGGTCGAAGAGTCCGTCCTCGAGGAAGAGCCTGTCCTCGTCGTCCTCGGCGTCGTCGGCCGGTTCCGCTTTCACACGGCCCCGGTCGTCGGCGTCAGGGTACGAGAACATCTCCTGGAAGTCCGCTTCGAGCTCCTGCTCGAGCGGCTCCAGACACCTTACGCACTCCCCCTCGGCCGTTGCACGGGCGGTGCCTGTGACGAGCACCCCTTCCATGACCGACTCGAGTCGGAGTTCCAGCTCGACCGGGTTGCCTTCCGGCACTCCGATGACTCCCTGGATACCGAGGTCCCGGGGAGCGTCGATCGTGCGGGTCAGGCGCTGCAGCGCGCCAGGACGCCGACCCAGCTCGTGCGTGTCGAACACGAGGGGGTTGCGGTGGTCGAGGCGGGCGTGAGGTGCCATTCCTGCTTTCGATCTTCCGAGCTAGGGGGACGCCGCCCTTCGGTGTTCCCGGGCAGCGCTGATCGCATGGGTACGCGCGACCGAAGAGCCAGGATACTTGACCTTTCGCTCTCGGCCCAATCCGCGGGTCAGCCGTTGCCGCGCCCCTGCTCGTAGGCCCGCAACTGCTCCGCGCTGATCATGCTGGTGTCGAAGAGGCTGGTCTCGTCCAGGGCGTAGCCCTGCGGGGCGTGCGGGGGCTGGGGCGGCTGGGCGGGCTGGGGCGGGACCGGCTGGGCGGCCTGCTGGGCGTAGGCGCCCTGCTGGGGGTCGTAGCCCTGGTAGGCGGCGTAGGGGTCGGCCTGCTGGTAGCCGTACGGGTCCTGCTGGGCGTAGCCCTGCTGGTAGCCGCCGTAGGGGTCGGGCTGCTGCGGGTAGCCGTACGCCGGTTCCGGCTGCTGGGGGCGCTGTTCGGCCAGGGCGTCCTGTTCCGCCAGGGCGGCGAGGTCGGCCAGGTAGTCGGCGTCGCTGGAGTGCTGGACGGTGCTGGTGTCGTCGGCGAGCGCGCCGAGGTCGTCGCTGGCGATGCGGCCGTGCAGCTTCTGCCGGCCGCGGCCGACGGCCTCCAGCGTCTTGGCGAGGACCGCCTCGAAGGCGCCCAGCTTGGCGTCCACGTACTGGTCGGCGGTGCGGCGCAGGGTCTCCGGGTCCTGGCTGCGCTCGGGGGCGTCCTCGTCCTCGTAGCCCTGCTCGTCGAGGCCGGGGCCGGTGCCGAGCAGCTTCTCGCGGCCGCGGCCGACCGAGCCGAGGGTCTTGGTGAGGACGACCTCGAAGTTGGCGAGCTTGGAGTCGACGTAGTCGTCGGCCTCGGCGCGGATCTCCTCGGCCTCCTGGCGGGCCTCGGCGAGGATGCGGTCGGCCTCGGCCTGGGAGCGGCGGGCGACCTCGGTGTCGGAGATCAGCGAGCCGCGCTCGGCGTGCGCGTTCGCGATGATCCGCTCGGCCTCCTGGCGGGCCTGCTCGACCATCTGCTCCCGGTCGCCGATCAGCTCCTGGGCCCGGGCGAGCGAGTCGGGCAGCGCCGCGCGCAGCTCCTCCAGCATCGACAGCAGTTCGGCGCGGTTGATCACGCACGAGGCCGACATCGGCATCGACCGGGCACTGGAGACCGCCGCGACGATCTCGTCGAGCTTCTTCTGCACGTCCACCGTGTGCTCGCCACTCTCTACAGCTGTGTTGGAGACGGACGGGACGACTGTACGGCCACGGGGCGACCGGCGGACACCGGGTGACGGGCCGTCAGCCCGTCAGCTTCGCCGCAGCCGCCTGGTGAGGGCGTCCAGGACCTCCGGCGGCACCAGGTGGGAGACGTCGCCGCCCCAGGCCGCGACCTCCTTGACCAGGGAGGACGACAGGAAGCTGTAGGTGGGGTTGGTGGGCACGAACAGGGTCTCGACGCCGGTCAGGCCGTTGTTCATCTGGGCCATCTGCAGCTCGTAGTCGAAGTCGCTGACCGCGCGGAGCCCCTTCACGATGGCGGGGATGTCGCGCTGCTTGCAGAAGTCGACGAGGAGGCCGTGGAAGGCCTCGACGCGGACGTTGGCGTACTCGGAGGTGACCTGGCGGATCAGGTCGATCCGCTCGTCGATCTCGAACAGGCCCTTCTTCGATTTGTTGATCATCACCGCGACATAGACCTCGTCGTAGAGGCGGGAGGCGCGGGCAATGATGTCGAGGTGTCCGTTGGTGATCGGGTCGAACGACCCGGGACAGACGGCGCGGCGCACTTGAGATCCCTCGCTCTCCGGTCCGGTCATGGCGCGTCTTCGCACGTAGAGGCGGCGCGACCGTACCAAAACGTTCCCTCTCCGTAGCGACGGGCCCTCAGCGGCTCGAAGCCGTCCGGCCAGACGAACTCACCGCCTCTGGTGCTGCGCTCCACGGTGACGAGGGCGTCCTGCGCGAGCCACCCCTGCGAGCGGAGTGTGAGCAGAATCTCGCGAAGATCGTGATCTGTGACTCGGTACGGCGGGTCGAGGAAGACGAGGTCGTACGGCTGCTCGGGCGGGGCGGCGCGGATGATCTGTTCCGCTTTGCCCGCCCTGACCTCGGCGCCGGGCAGGCCGAGGCTGCGGACGTTCTCCCGGACGACGCGGACGGCCCGGGCGTCGGCCTCGACCAGCAGGGCGTGGCCCGCGCCGCGCGACAGGGCCTCCAGGCCGACGGCGCCGGAGCCGGCGTACAGGTCGAGGACCCGTTCGCCGTCCAGGGGGCCGCCGAGGAGGGACTGCCAGGTGGAGAACAGGCCCTCGCGCGCGCGGTCGGAGGTGGGGCGGGTTCCTGTCCCTGGCGGGACGGCCAGGCGGCGTCCGCCGGCCGCGCCGGCGATCACGCGGGTCATCTCGGGTCCTTGTCCGTGGGTGTCTTACCGGTTCAGTCTGGCAGGCGGGCGTCAGGAGTGGTTCATCGTCGTGGGCGGCTGCGGGTCCGCCGGGGCCGATCGCGCGGTTCCCCGCGCCCCTTGCCCGGCCTCCCTCACCCCTTTTCCAAGTACTGCTCCCTCTCCTCGTCCAAAAGGGCGTCCAGGGCTGTGCGCAGGCCCGGCAGGGAGGTCAGGTCCGGGTCCGCGGCGACGATCTTCACGGCTTCCTCCCTGGCCTCGGCGATGATCTCCTCGTCCTCGATGACGGCGAGGACCTTGAGGCTGGTGCGGGCGCCGGACTGGGCCTGGCCGAGGACGTCGCCCTCGCGGCGCTGTTCGAGGTCGAGCCGGGAGAGCTCGAAGCCGTCGAGGGTGGAGGCGACCGCGTTCAGCCGCTGTCGGGCGGGGCTGGCCTCGGGCATCTCGGTGACCAGGAGGCACAGGCCGGGGGCCGAGCCGCGGCCGACGCGGCCGCGCAGCTGGTGCAGCTGGGAGACGCCGAACCGGTCCGCGTCCATGATCACCATGACGGTGGCGTTGGGGACGTTGACGCCGACCTCGATGACGGTGGTGGCGACCAGGACATCGGTCTCGCCGGCGGCGAAGCGGCGCATCACCGCGTCCTTGTCGTCGGGGTGCATACGGCCGTGCAGCACCTCGACGCGCAAGCCCTGGAGGGGGCCCTTGGCGAGCTGGCCGGCGACCTCCAGGACGGCGAGCGGCGGCCGCTTCTCCGCCTCGTCCTCGGGGGACGGCTTCTTGGTCGCGCTCTTCGGGTCGGACTCCTCGTCACCGATGCGGGGGCACACGACGTACGCCTGATGGCCGTTCGCCACCTCCTCGCGGACGCGTTCCCAGGCGCGGGCGAGGAAGTGCGGCTTGTCGGCGGCGGGGACGACATGGCTGGCGATCGGGGACCGGCCGGCCGGGAGCTGGTCGAGGACCGAGGTCTCCAGGTCGCCGAAGACCGTCATCGCGACCGTGCGCGGGATGGGCGTGGCCGTCATGACGAGGAGGTGCGGGGGCTGCTTGCCCTTGCCGCGCAGGGCGTCGCGCTGCTCGACGCCGAAGCGGTGCTGTTCGTCCACGACGACCAGGCCCAGATCGTGGAACTGCACCTTGTCCTCGATCAGCGCGTGCGTGCCGATGACGATCCCGGCCTCGCCGGTCACCAGGTCGAGCAGTGCCTGCCGGCGGGCGGCGGTGCCCATGGACCCGGTGAGCAGGACGACCTTGGTGCCCTGCTCGGCGCCCCCGAGCATCCCGCCCTCGGCCAGCTCCCCCATCATCTCCACGATCGACCGGTGGTGCTGCTGCGCGAGCACCTCGGTGGGCGCGAGCATCGCGGCCTGCCCGCCGGCGTCGACGACGGCGAGCATGGCGCGCAGGGCGACCAGTGTCTTTCCGGAGCCCACCTCGCCCTGGAGCAGGCGGTGCATCGGGTGTGCGGTGGCCAGGTCGTCGAAGATCTCCTGGGAGACCTTGCGCTGGCCCTCGGTGAGGGTGAAGGGCAGACGGGCGTCGAAGGCGGTCAGCAGGCCGTCCGGGGCGGGCCTGCGGGGGACGGCGGGGAGCTGGGCGTCCGCGTGGCGGCGGCGGGCCAGGGCGACCTGGAGGACGAAGGCCTCGTCCCACTTGAGGCGGTCGCGGGCGGCGGCGATGTCCGCCTTGGTGTGCGGGCGGTGGATCCTGAGGAGGGCTTCGGACAGGGGGAGCAGGCCGCGGCCCTCGCGGAGGGCGGGCGGCAGGGGGTCGACGGCCTCCTGGGCGCTGGGCAGGACCGTCTGGACGGCCTTGCCGATCTTCCAGGACTCCAGCTTGGCGGTGGCCGGGTAGATGGGGATCAGGGTGCCGGCCCAGGTCTCCACCGTCTCCTCGCTGTCGCCGCGCAGCAACTCGTACGCCGGATGGGCCAGTTGGAGGCGGCGGTTGAAGAGGGAGACCTTGCCCGCGAACATCGCGCGGGTGCCGGGCAGCAGTTCCTTGAGGGGCTTGTGCACGCCGTTGCCGAAGAAGACCAGCTGGAGCCGGCCGCTGCCGTCGGTGATGGTCACCTCCAGGCGCTGGCCCTTGCCGCGGGGCGCGCGGGTGGAGGCGAACGTGTGCAGCCGGGCGTCGGCGACCTGGGCGACGACCGTGACGTGCTCGTCCATGGGGAGGTCGGCGAGGTGGGTGAGCTGGCCCCGCTCCTCGTATCTGCGCGGGTAGTGGTGCAGGAGGTCGCCGACGGTGTGCAGGCCGAGATGCTCGGCCATCACCTTCGCGGTGGCGGGGCCGAGCACCTTCTTCAGGGGTTCGTCCAGTGCGGGCACGAGATCCATTGCACACCACACCACTGACAACGCGCTGGCGACGTCCGGGCGGCGGTGCCGTATCGGTCTGGGAAACCCCTGGTCAGACGCGTCGATCGGGCTCTAGGATGACGCGCTCCGGCCATCCCTCTCCGCGGTCACCGCCTCACCGGGACCGCCCGACCCCGCGCCGCAGCCCCTCCCCCCACCGGCGTTGTGACGATGGACTCCCAGACCTCACAGTCATCACAGGCATCCCAGGCACCCTCTTCGCCTCATACGTTCCAGGTCGACCTGCGTGGTCTGGTGGACCTGCTCTCCCATCACCTCTACTCCAGTCCCAGGGTCTACCTGCGGGAACTGCTCCAGAACGCGGTCGACGCGATCACCGCGCGGCGCGCCGAGCAGCCCGACGCCCCGGCCCGGGTGCGGCTCGTCGCGCAGGACGGCACGCTGCGGGTGGAGGACTCCGGGGTCGGGCTCACCGAGTCCGACGTGCACAGCCTGCTGGCGACGATCGGCCGCAGCTCCAAGCGGGCCGACGGGCTGCGGGAGGCCCGCGCGGACTTCCTCGGACAGTTCGGCATCGGCCTGCTGGCCTGTTTCCTGGTCGCCGAGCGGATCCGGGTCGTCAGCCGCAGCGCCCGTACGCCGGACGCCCGGCCGGTGGAGTGGACGGCGTCGGACGACGGCTCGTACACCGTGCGGACCCTGCCGGACGAGGCCCGGCCCGAGCCGGGCACCACCGTGCACCTGACCGCGCGGGCCGGTGCCGCGGAGTGGCTGTCCGCGCGGCGGGTGCGGGAACTGGCGCGCGACTTCGGCGCGCTGCTGCCGTACGACGTACGGGTCGGCGAGGAGGCGGTCACCGACCTGCCCGCGCCCTGGGACCGGCCGTACCCCTCCCCCGCCGCCCGCCGGGTGGCGCTCGCGCGCCACTGCCACGAGCAGTTCGGGTTCACGCCGCTGGACTCCATCGACCTGGACGTGCCGCTGGCGGGCATACGTGGGGTGGCGTACGTCCTGCCCGCCGCGGTCAGCCCCGCCCAGCGCGCCCGGCACCGGGTGCACCTGAAGGGGATGCTGCTGACCGAGCGGGCCGAGCAGCTGCTGCCCGACTGGGCGTTCTTCGTGCGCTGTGTCCTCGACACCGACAGCCTGCGGCCCACCGCCTCGCGGGAGGCGCTGTACGAGGACGAGACCCTGGCCGCCGTACGGGAGGCGCTGGGCGAGCGGATCCGGTCCTGGCTGACCGGGCTCGCGGCGGGCGATCCGGAGCGGCTGACGGCGTTCCTGGCCGTGCACCACCTGGGCGTGAAGTCGCTCGCGCGGCACGACCGGGAGATGCTGCGGACGATGCTGCCGTGGCTGCCGTTCGAGACGACCGACGGGCAGCTGTCGCTTGAGGAGTTCGCGCAGCGGCACCCGGTGGTGCACTACACGCGGACCGTGGAGGAGTTCCGGCAGGTCGCCCCGATCGCGTCCGCGCAGGGCATCGGGGTCGTCAACGGCGGTTACACCTACGACAGCGACCTGGTCGAGGCGCTGCCGGCGGTCCGTCCGGGGACGGTCGTCGCCGAGCTGGACGCGGACACGGTGACCGCGCACCTGGACTCCGTCGATCCGGGTGAGGAGCTGGCCCTGGCCGACTTCCTGGCCGCCGCGCGGGCCGCCCTCGACCCGCTGGGCTGCGATGTCGTCCTGCGTTCCTTCCACCCGCTGTCCGTGCCCGCGCTGCATCTCGACGACCGCGCGGCGCGGCACGAGCAGGCCCGCGCGGAGGCCGAGGAGCAGGCCGACGAGCTGTGGGCGGGCATCCTCGGGTCGCTGCGCGGCGGCGCTCCGCGCGCGCGGCTGGTGCTGAACCATCTCAATCCGCTGATCCGGCGGATCAGTTCGCTGCCCGACCGGGAGCTGATCGGCACGGCCACGGAGTCCCTGTACGGCCAGGCCCTGCTGATGGCGCAGCGCCCGCTGCGGCCCGCCGACTCGGCGCTGCTGAACCGGGCCTTCATCGGCCTTCTGGAGTGGGCCACTCACCGCGAGGACGGGCACTGATGAGCGAGATCACGGACATCGACTCCCTGCGCCGGGAGCTGGCCGAGAACGCGGCCCGCCCGGAGGGCCCGGCCCGCAACGCGCGCGCCGAGCAGCTGCTGGCCGCGGCGGAGCGGCTGGACGTGCCGCTCGCGGTGATCGAGGCCCTGAGGCACCAGCTGACGGTGTACAACTACAGCTCCGAGAAAGCGAAGATGTTCGTCCCGTTCGCGCGGCTGCTGCGCATGTGGGACGAGCGTCCGGAGGACTTCGACGAGGAGGAGACCCACTCCCTGCACTGGGTCTTCAAGTGGATGACGACCGGCATGCTCGACCAGCCGCACATCCCGCTGGCCTCGATCGAGAAGTGGCTCGCCGAGATGGAGCAGCGCTACCGGCTGGCCGGGCACTCGGAGCGGGCGGTGCGCGGCGCCGAGTTCCATGTCGCCGCGCACATCGGGGACGTGCCCCGCGCGGAGCGCGCCTACGCGGCGTGGCTGGCCGCCGACCGCGACTCCATGGCCGACTGCCACGCGTGCGAGCTGGACGGGCAGGGCTGGTGGCAGGCGGAGCGGGGCCGGGACGAGGAGGCGCTGCGGGTCTGGCGGCCCGTCCTGGACGGCGAGTTCGGCTGCGCCCACGAGCCGCACGCGGTCCTCGCGTCCTCGCTGCTGCCGCTGGTGCGGCTGGGCCGGCTGGACGAGGCGCGCGCCCACCATCTGCGGGGTTTCCGGCTGGTGCGGTCCATGGAGAGCATGCGCGGCGCGTACGCCGAGCACGTGGAGTTCTGCGCGCTGACCGGCAACGAGGCGCGCGGTCTGGAGCTGCTGGCGGAGCGGCCGGCGTACTTCACGGACGACGGGCAGCCGCGCAGCCGGATGGAGTTCCTGAGCGTGGTGGCGCTGCTGATGGACCGGCTGACCGCGCGGGGCTTCGGGGACCGGCAGGTGCCGGGGCCGGCGGGGCGGGCGTGGACGGCACGCGAACTCGCCGTCCACGCGCGCGGAGAGGCGCTGGCGCTGGCGGCGCGGTTCGACCAGCGCAACGGCACGTCCTACGTCAGTGAGCACATCCGCGCGCGCATGGCTCAGCCCGCGCTGCTGGACCGGCTCCCGCTGGGTGTACGCACCCCGCGCTCGGCGCACACCTCCGCGCCCGCACCACCCTCCGTACCACCCGGCACGGACGGCACCGCATCCGGCCTCCCCGGCACGGGCGGCACCGCATCGGGCGCGGACCGGGCGAACGCCGGCGCGGACCCGGCGGGCAACGGTGGCGGCGGGGTGAACGCCGGTGGGGACGGGGCGAGCCCCGGCCGGGCCGGTACGGCCTCCGGGGCGGAAGCCGGCATCGAGGCACTGCTCGCCGAGGCCCGCCGCCTGTCGGACACGCTCCGGCCGAACGCCGTCGAGGCCTGGGCGGCCGTCGCACGCGCCGCCGGGGCCGCGCCGGGCGTCGAGCTGGACGCGCGCGACCGCGCGGAGATCGCCGACCACGAGGCGATGGCCCTCGGCCCGGAGGGCGCCGCCCTGTTCGAGCGGGCCGCGGAGCTGTACGCCGAGGCGGGCGACCCCGGCGAGGCCCTGGCCGCACGCGCGCGTGCCGCCTACGTCCGCGCACTCGCCGGTGACGTGGACGCGGCCGTCTCCGCCGTCGCCGGCCTCTACGACCGGGTGCTCGCGCTCTACGCGGAGGACGCCACCGGCATACGCCAGACCGCGTCGGTCCTCATGGGCCGGGCGCGGATCCTGATGCGGCGGGTGTACGAGGCGCAGGAGCCGGCCGGTGACGGCCGCGCGCCCGGCGTGGACGACCCGGTCCTGACCGGGGCCGAGACCGCCGTCCGGGAGGTGCTGGCGCTGGTGGACGGGCACACCGGCGGTGACGTACGGCTGGCCTCGCGGGCGGCGGAGGCGCGGGCGATGCTCGCGGAGCTGGCGCTGCGCTCCGGGGACCCGCACGCGGCGGCGGCACTGTTCACGCGGGCCGCCGAGGAGTACGTGACCGCGGGGCTGCCGTGGTTCGCGGTGGAGTACGAGGCCCGGCTCGCCCAGATCGCCCACCAGCTGGGCGACATGGCGGAGGCGGAGCGGGCGCTGCGCGCGGCCCTGGAGCACGGCGGGGCCCAGCTGGAGCCCGTGGGGCGGGCGCAGCTGCGCCTGCAGCTCGCCGAGGTGGTCGGCGGCCGGGGGCAGGCCGAGGAGGCCGCGGAGCACGCCCTGGAGGCGGCGCACTGGGCCGACGAGGCGGGCGAGAGCCGCACCCTCGGTGCCTGGGCGCGTCAGCTGCTCGGCGGGTTCCTGCTGCGGCAGGGGCGGTGGGCCGAGGCCGCCGAGGTGCTGGAGTCGGCGCTGCCCGATCTGAGCGCGGAGACGCACGGCGACGGGGCGGTGGTGCAGACGCTGTGGTGGCTCGGCGACTGCCTGAGCGAGCTGGAGGAGCACCAGGCGGCCGCCGAACGCCGCCTCCAGGCCGCGGAGATCGCCCGGCACTGGCCCGAGCAGCACGATCACGCCACCCTCGCCCACCTGGCCGCCGAGTCCCTGAACCACGCGGGCCTGCCGGCCGCGGCGGACCAGGCGTACACGCGCGCGGGCGAGCTGTGGCGCGCCCTGGGCAACGTGCACGGCCTGGTCCGCTCACTGCGGGCCCGCGCGTGGCTCGCCCTGCGCGCCGAGGACGGCACGGACGGCGCGGGGGCCACGGACGGCACGGGGGCCACGGACGGCACGGACGGCACGGGGAGCGCGGACGGCACGGGGAGCGCGGACGGCACGGACGGGAACTGTGCGTACGGCTCGGACAGCGGGAGCTGTGCGGACGGCGCGCGGAAGCTGATGGCGGAGGCCCTGCGCGAGTGCGCGGCGGCGCTGGCCGCGGCACCCGACGAGGAGGCGCGGCAGCGGCTCACCGCGGAACTGGGCCACACCCACCGCCAGTTCGGCGACCTGCTGGCCCGCTCGTGCGCCGAGGACGCCGAGGACGGCTCGATCCAAGCCGCGTTCGAGGCGGCCCTGGACCAGATGACGGAGGCCGTCGCGGTCTTCGCCGCCCTCGGCGACGACGCCCTGCACAGCCGCACCGGCGCCGAGCTCGCGGCCGGCTGGCTGGAGGCCGACCTGGGCCGCCCGGCCGAGGCCGCGGCCCGCGCGCGTACGGTACTGGCCGCGTACGCCGGACAGGACGACGAGGCGGCCCGCGCCCGGCGGGCCGAGGCGGAGCAGATGCTGCGGGTGGTGGGCGAACAGCGGTCCCACTGACCGGCCGGCGCGCGGCCCGCGCACTCGCGCACCCGCGCCGGCTCAGTGTCCGAGAATCCAGTGTCCGAGAATCCAGTGTCCGAAGGCCCGGTGTCCGACCGCCCCCGCGCTCACTCCACCCCGATCAGCACGAGCGACCCCTGCCGCCCGCCCCGGTACACCACCGTGTCCACCGCGAGGTACGCCTCGCGGACGCGGGCCTCCAGCCGGTCGGCGACCGACTGCGGGGCCTCGTCGCCCAGGACGATGGTGACCAGCTCGCCGCCGGCCGCGAGCATGCGGTCGAGGACGGTCCGGGCGGTGGCGGTGACGTCGGCGCCGATGACGGCCACGTCGCCGTCGATGAGCCCGAGGACGTCACCGGCCTGGCAGATGCCCGCGGTGGTCCAGGACTGCTCCAGGGCGACGGTGACCTCGGCGTAGCGGGTGGCGCCCGCCGCCGAGGTCATCGCGACGACGTCCTCGTCGAAGCGGCGCTCCGGCTCGTGGACCGCGAGGGCCGCGATGCCCTGGACGGCGGAGCGGGTGGGGATGAGGGCGGCGCGGATGCCCTCCGCGCGGGCCTGCTCGGCCGCCGCTGCGGCGGTGTGGCGCAGGTCGGCGTCGTTGGGCAGCAGCACCACCTCGCGCGCGTGGGCCCGTCGTACGGCGTGCAGCAGTTCCCCGCTGGCGGGCGGCTCCCCGGGGCGGGCGAGCACGGTGGTCGCGCCGGCGTCGGCGTAGAGCCCGGCCAGGCCCTCGCCGGGCACGACGGCCACCACCGCGCGCTGGGTCCGCTGCGCGGGCGGCCGCTCCCCGCGCGCGGTGTGCACGTCGCCCACGCCGAAGTGGGTAATGCGGATCCGGTACGGGCGCCCGGCCTCGACACCCGCCTCCACGGCGGCGCCGGCGTCATCCACGTGCACATGGACGTTCCACAGCCCGTCGCCGCCGACCACGACGAGGGAGTCCCCGAGCGCGTCCAGCCGCTGCCGCAGCCGGGCCACGGCGGTGTCGTCGGCCTCCAGGAGGTAGATCACCTCGAAGGCGGGTCCGTCCTCCTCCGCCATGTCCGCGCCCTCGGCACAGACCGGCACCGCCTCCGCACCACCCTCGGCACACCCCGGCACCGCCCCCGCACCACCCTCGGCACACCCCGGCACCGCCCCCGCACCACCCTCGGGAGGAACCCGCACCTCCCCCGCACCGCCCTCCCCTCCTTCCGCGGCCCCCACGCGCGCGTGGACCCCGGACAGCGGGGCCGGCCCACCGCGCGGTGCCTCCCCCGTGAACGTCTCCACCAGCGCCCCGAGCACCGCGACGAGGCCCCGCCCGCCGGCGTCGACCACCCCGGCGCGCTCCAGCACGGGCAGCTGCCGCGGCGTCGCGGCGAGGGCGGTGCGCGCCCCGTCGTAGGCGGCCCGCGCGACGGCACCGCAGTCCCCTCCGGTCTCCCCGGCCGCCTCGGCCGCGTCGGCCGCCGCCGCGGCGACCGTCAGCACCGTGCCCTCCACGGGGCGGGCGACGGCCTCGCGGGCGGAGTCGGCGGCGCGGCGCAGGGCGAGCCGCAGGCCGGGTCCGTCGGTGTGCGGGGTGTCGTCGGCGGCGGCGAGCACCTGGGCCATGCCGCGCAGCAGCTGGGCGAGGATGGTGCCGGAGTTCCCGCGGGCCCCGATGAGCGCGCCGTGCGCCATCGCGCGCACCGCCTCCGCCAGCGAGGGCCGCTCCGGCCGCCCGGCTCCGGCCTCGTGCCCGGCGAACACCGCCTCCACCGCGGCGGCGGCCGACTCCACCGTCAGATACAGGTTCGTGCCCGTGTCGCCGTCCGCCACCGGGTACACGTTGATCGCGTCGATCTCCTCGCGCGCCCGCCCGAGGGCCGTGAGCGCGAGACCGCACCAGGTGCGCACCGCGAGAGCATCGAAGAATGTCTGCGGCACCTGCGCCACCTGCGCCTCCCTGAGCTGCTGGACTGGACGCAGCGTAGACCCAGGGCCGGTGGCCGCCGGAAGAGGGCCGGGGCGGGCCCCGGAGCAGCCATGGTAGTTTCGTTCCACGGGTGCAGCCGTTGTATGCTGCTCCGGTTGCCCGATCCTGATCGGGCCATTCCCCCTGGCAGCGCCACTCAGATCGACTGCTCGAAGTGAGCCCAAGATCTCGATCCCGGCATGCCGGGATTAACCGTAAGTGCATCTGAAGTCTTTGGAGTGACCCGTGGCTGCCAACTGCGACGTCTGCGGCAAGGGGCCGGGCTTCGGCAACAACATCTCGCACTCGCACCGCCGTACGTCCCGCCGCTGGAACCCGAACATCCAGCGTGTGCGTACCGTGGTCGGCGGGACGCCGAAGCGCGTGAACGCTTGCACCTCGTGCATCAAGGCCGGCAAGGTCTCGCGCTGACGCTCAGCTGAGCGCGCGGCCACTGCCGGTTCGCTGTAAAAAGCCGGTCCACTCGGTGGACCGGCTTTTTGCTGTACCCGCGCGGGGCGGGCGCACCGCTGTGACCTACGCCTTCGGAGGCGCGTCCCCGCGCGCCCGCGAGAGGGCCCACCCGTGATCCACCGGGCCGATCCCGCCGCCGAGGGCGAACCCGGCCGCGATGGCGCCGGTGACGTACTCCTTGGCCGCCGCGACCGCCTCCGGTACGGCGAGACCGCGCGCGAGGTGCGAGGCGATCGCCGAGGCGAGGGTGCAGCCGGTGCCGTGGGTGTGGCGGTTGTCGTGCCGGGGGGCGCGCAGCCAGTGCTCCTCGGAGCCGTCGGTGAGCAGGTCGACCGCTTCCCCGGACAGATGACCGCCCTTGATCACCACCCAGCGCGGCCCGTACGCCAGGACGGCCTCGGCGGCCTGCCGCAGCTGCCGCTCGCTCTCGACCCGGACGCCGGTGAGCTGGGCCACCTCGTCGAGGTTGGGGGTCGCGACGGTCGCGGCCGGCAGCAGCCTGGTCCGGACGGACTCCAGCGCGGAGGCCGCCAGCAGCGCGTCGCCGTGCTTGGAGACGCCGACGGGGTCGACGACGGCCGGCGCGTCCGTCCCGGCGATCAGTTCGGCGACCGTCTCGACGAGTTCCGCCGAGGCGAGCATGCCGGTCTTGACCGCCTGTACGCCGATGTCGTCCACGACACTGCGGTACTGCGCCCGCACCGCCTCCACCGGCAGTTCCCACGCGCCCTGCACACCGAGCGAGTTCTGCGCGGTCACCGCGGTGAGCACGCTCATGCCGTGCACGCCGAGCGCGAGCATCGTCTTCAGGTCGGCCTGGACGCCGGCGCCGCCGCCGGAGTCGGAGCCGGCCACGGTCAGCACTCTGGGCGGCGCGGTCATGACTCCATGTCCCCGAAGTGGTCCCAGCCGCCCTTACTGGTCCAGGGCGCCCCGTCCACCGTCACCTGCGGCAGCGCGGAGGGGTTCTGCACCTCGCCGATGACCTTCCAGCGGGCGGGCAGCTTCACGTCCGGCGGGAAGGTCGCGACGATCGCGTGGTCCTCTCCCCCGGTCAGCACCCACTGCAGCGGGTCCACGCCGACCGCCTGCCCGATGTCGTTCATCTGGGAGGGGATGTCGATCGCGCCGGAGCGGATGTCGATGCGCACCTTGCTGGCCTCCGCGATGTGCCCCAGGTCGGCGATCAGTCCGTCGCTGACGTCGCACATCGCGGTCGCGCCGAGCGCGGCGGCGGCCGGGCCCGCGTGGTACGGCGGCTCGGGGCGCCGGTGCGCCTCGACGAAGGCGCGCGGCGAGCGGAAGCCGCGGGAGAGCACCGCGTACCCGGCGGCGGACCAGCCCAGCCAGCCGGTCACCGCGACCAGGTCGCCGGGCTGGGCGCCGCCCCGGGTCACCGGCTCCTGGTTGCGCAGATCGCCGAGCGCGGTGATCGACACGGTGATGGTCTCGCCGCGTACGACGTCTCCGCCGACCACCGCGGCGCCCGCGACCTGGCATTCGTCGCGCAGGCCGTCCATCAGCTCGCTGGGCCAGGTCACCGGCAGTTCGGCCGGCACGACCAGGCCGAGCAGCAGCGCGGTCGGCACGGCACCCATGGCGGCGATGTCCGCGAGGTTCTGCGCGGCGGCCTTGCGGCCGACGTCGTACGCCGTGGACCAGTCGCGGCGGAAGTGCCGGCCCTCCACGAGGATGTCGGTGCTGGCCACGACCCTGCGGTCGGGTGCGGCGACCACCGCGGCGTCGTCGCCGGGGCCGACCCGCACCGCCGGGGTGGTGGTGAGACGGGAGGTGAGCTCCCTGATGAGCCCGAACTCCCCGAGCTCACCAACAGTGCCCTTCATTGCCCTTTCGCCCCTTCTGTCCTCGTGCATGCCCGGTCGCGCGTCAACAGTGTCCTCGATACGGTCGAAGTGACCGTCGGCGCGGTCCCCCTCGGCGTCAACTTCCGTCATCCCGGCCCCCCCGGCACGCGGACCCCGGTTCCCGCAGGTCTCCCCGCGGCGTGCGGCGACGCGATACCGTGGCGTTCCTTTTCCCCACATGATCCTCGTGGCCGCCCTGGAGGTTCCGTGGTACAGGCGTACATCCTGATCCAGACGGAGGTCGGCAAGGCGTCGACCGTCGCCGAGTCGATCAGCAAGATCCCTGGAGTCGTCCAGGCCGAGGACGTCACCGGACCGTACGACGTCATCGTGCGGGCGCAGGCCGACACGGTCGACGACCTCGGTCGCATGGTGGTCGCCAAGGTCCAGCAGGTGGAAGGCATCACGCGCACCCTGACCTGCCCGGTGGTCCATCTGTAGCCCCCGTCTACCCTTGGCCGGTGCACATCTTCCGTCACCGGCCGTTCGGCCTGTCCGCGCTCGCCCTGCTGATCACCGCCGCGGGCTGCTCCTCAGCAGACGACAGCGCGTCGGCGACGGTTCCCAGCCCGGACGCAGCGGTGACCGGGCTGTGCCGGAAGCTGGACGAGGCGCTGCCGCGGAAGGTGGCCGGTCTGAGCCGCGAGGACCCGAAGCCGCGGTCCACGCTGACCGCGGGCTGGGGAAGCCCGGAGATCATACTGCGCTGCGGGGTGCCGCGGCCCCCGAAGATGCTCGACCCGAAGGTCGCGGAGGGGCGGGACGCGGATGCCGTCCCCGGCGGGGTGAACGGGGTCGACTGGCTCCAGGAGAAGACGGACGGGGGGTTCCGGTTCACCACCGCGAACCGGAAGGCGTACGTCGAGGTGAGCGTGGCCGGGGACGTGGACAGCTCGGCGGTGCTGATCGATCTGGCACCGGCCGTGAAGTCGGCGATTCCGCAAGGGATCGCCGACTAGCGGCCGCCGGCCGGCCGGTTCGGTGCCGGCCGGTTCGGTGCCGGGTGCTGTTCCGTGCCGGGTGCGCTGCGCGGCGGGTGCTGTTCCGTGCCGGGTGCGGTGCGCGGCGGGGCCGTACGTCGCTCCGGCCCCGCGTCCCCCGCCGCGGTCAGCGCAGGCCGGTCGGCCTGCGCAGGGCCGCCTGGATCAGCCGGTCCACCAGCTCCGCGTAGCCGATGCCGCTCGCCTGCCACATCTGCGGGTACATCGAGATGGGCGTGAAGCCGGGCATCGTGTTGATCTCGTTGATCACGAACTCGCCGTCCTCGGTGAGGAAGAAGTCCGCGCGGACCAGGCCCTCGCAGGAGGCCGCGTCGAAGGCCCGCACGGCGAGCCGCTGGACCTCGGCGGTCTGCTCCTCGGTGAGCGGGGCGGGAACGATACCGGGCGTGGAGTCGATGTACTTGGCCTCGAAGTCGTAGTACGCGTGCGCGTCCGGCGGCGGGATCTCGGCGGGCACCGAGGCGCGCGGGCCGTCCTCGAACTCCAGGACGCCGCATTCGATCTCCCGGCCGCGCACCGCGGCCTCGACCAGAATCTTCGGGTCGTGCCGCTGCGCCTCCTCGATCGCCTCGTCGAGGCCGGAGAGGTCGTCGACCTTGGTGATGCCGATCGACGAGCCCGCCCGCGCGGGCTTCACGAACAGCGGCCAGCCGTGCTCGCCGGCGAAGTCGACGATCCGCTTGCGGGCGGCGGAGGCGTCCCGCTCCCACTCGCGCGGCCGGATCACCAGGTACGGGCCCACCGCGAGCCCGAACGACTCGAACACCCGCTTCATGTACTCCTTGTCCTGGCCGACGGCCGAGGAGAGCACACCCGAGCCCACGTACGGCACACCGGACAGCTCCAGCAGCCCTTGCAGGGTGCCGTCCTCGCCGTACGGGCCGTGCAGCACCGGGAAGACCACGTCGACCTCGCCCAGCGCCTTCGGCACGGACCCCGGCTCGGTGTAGACGACTTCGCGGTTGCCCGGGTCGACCGGGAGCACCACACCGCCCTCGCCGGACTCGGTGAGGTCCTCGACGGTGGGCGTACGGCGGTCGGTGATCGCCATCCGCTCCGGCTCGTCGGCGGTGAGCGCCCAGCGCCCGTCGCGGGTGATGCCGATCGGCAGGACCTCGTACTTGGTCCGGTCGATGGCCTTCAGGACGGCGCCGGCGGTGACCACGGAGATCCCGTGTTCGGAGCTGCGCCCGCCGCACACCACGGCCACCCGCGGCTTGCGGGCCGGCTGCTGCTCGGGGCTCTGGGGGAGGTTCTCGGTGCTCATATCGCGATGAGAGTACCCGTTGGCAGAGCCCGGAGTCAGCGTGCACCCGCCAACGCGGCGCGGCGGTGTCGAGCGGGCAGCGCGGCGTTCGCTCAGCGTCGCTCGGGCTTCGCGCTGCGCGACATCAACTCCTTGAGGGCGACCACCGGCGGCTTGCCCTCGTGCACGATGCCGACGACCGTCTCGGTGATGGGCATGTCGACGCCGTGCCGGCGGCCCAGATCCAGCACGGACTGGCAGGACTTGACGCCCTCGGCGGTCTGCTTGGTGACCGCGATGGTCTCGTCCAGGGTCATGCCCTTGCCGAGGTTGGTGCCGAACGTGTGGTTGCGGGACAGCGGCGAGGAGCAGGTCGCCACCAGGTCGCCGAGTCCGGCGAGTCCGGAGAAGGTCAGCGGGTCGGCGCCCATGGCCAGCCCGAGCCGGGTGGTCTCGGCGAGGCCGCGGGTGATGAGCGAGCCCTTGGCGTTGTCGCCGAGGCCCATGCCGTCCGCGATGCCGACGGCGAGCCCGATCACGTTCTTCACCGCGCCGCCGAGTTCGCAGCCGACGACGTCGGTGTTGGTGTACGGGCGGAAGTACGGCGTGTGGCAGGCGGCCTGGAGCCGCTGGGCGACGGCCTCGTCGGTGCAGGCGACCACGGAGGCGGCCGGCATCCGGGCGGCGATCTCGCGGGCCAGGTTGGGGCCGGTGACCACGGCGATCCGGTCCTGGCCGACCTTGGCGACGTCGTCGATGACCTCGCTCATCCGCATGGCGGTGCCGAGTTCGATGCCCTTCATCAGGGAGACCAGCACGGTGTCCGGGGCCAGCAGCGGCGTCCACTCGGAGAGGTTGGAGCGCAGCGTCTGGGACGGCACGGACAGCACCGTGAAGCCGGCGCCGGCCGCGGCCTCGGCGGGATCGGTGGTGGCCCGCAAGTTCTCCGGCAGCTCGACGCCGGGGAAGTAGTCGGGGTTGGACCGGGTCGAGTTGATCGCCTCGGCGACCTCCTCGCGGCGCGCCCACAGCACGACCTCGCAGCCCGCGTCGGCGAGCACCATGCCGAAGGCCGTGCCCCACGAACCGGCGCTGAAGACCGCCGCCTTGACCGGCTTGCTCACTTGCTCTGCCCTTCTGCCTGCTTGCCCCGCGTCTGCGCATGGGTGCGACGCCGCTGCTCGATGCGCTCGCGCTTCGGGTCGTACGGGGTGTCGGGCGCCTTCTCGCCGCGGATCTCCTCCAGCTGGCGGGTGATCGCCGCCATGATGACCTCGGTCGCCTCCTTCAGGACGTCCGCGGTCATCTCCTTGTCGTAGAACCGTGACAGGTCCACGGGCGGACCGGCGAGCACGTGGCTGGTCTTGCGCGGGAACAGGTTCGGCTTCTTGGCGTACGGCGGGAGCAGTTCGTTGCAGCCCCACTGGGCGACCGGGATGACCGGGCACTTGGTGCGCAGGGCGACCCGCGCGGCGCCGGTCTTACCGGTCATGGGCCAGCCGTCCGGGTCGCGGGTGAGGGTGCCCTCGGGGTAGAAGGCGACGCACTCGCCGCGCTCGACGGCGTCGATGGCGGCCCGGAAGGCGCTGAGCGCGTCGGTGGACTCCCGGTAGACGGGGATCTGGCCGGTGCCGCGCATCGCGGCGCCGACGAATCCCTTCTTGAAAAGCCCGCTCTTCGCCAGGAAACGCGGCACCCGTCCGGTGTTGTACTGGAAGTGTGCGTACGCGAAGGGGTCGACGTGGGAATTGTGGTTCACCACGGTGATAAATCCGCCCTCGGCCGGAATGTTCTCCATTCCTCGCCAGTCCCGCTTGAGCAGAACCACCAGCGGTGGTTTGCAGATCACCGCGGCGAAGCGGTACCAGAAGCCGATTCTGCGGCGGGGCACGCGGACACCTTCCTCTAGGGCTGCCACCAGGCCCGGGGGCCGCACAAGTGTCGCCCCGGGCCGTCGGTCTGTCGAGAACACCGTACGCCCCGAGGGCCGGGCCGCCAGATGCGCCGGGGGACAATGTCCGCGACAAGGAAGGGGCGCAGCGCTCGTGCAGTGGACCTTGGTGATCCCCCTGAAGCCCTTGGCGCGGGCGAAGAGCAGGCTCGCGGACACCGCGGCCGACGGGCTGCGCCCGGGTCTGGCCCTGGCGTTCGCACAGGACACGGTGGCCGCGGCGGCGGCTTGCCCGGCGGTGCGCGATGTGGCCGTCGTCACGGACGACGCCCTGGCGGGGCGGGAGCTGGCCGCGCTGGGGGCCCGGATCGTGCGGGACGAGCCGGGGGGCGGTCTGAACGCCGCACTGGCGCACGCGGCGGCGGCCGTGCGCTCTTCCCGCCCCGACAGCGCGGTGGCGGCCCTGAACGCCGATCTTCCCGCGCTGCGTCCGGCGGAATTGGCCCGGGTCCTGAATGCGGCGGCGCAATTTCCGCGCGCTTTTCTCCCGGATGCCGCGGAAATCGGGACGACGTTGCTGGCCGCCGGTCCCGGACGGGAATTGCGGCCGGCGTTCGGGGAGGATTCCCGGGCCCGTCACCGGGCGTCCGGCGCGGTGGAGCTGGATCTCGCGGGAGTGGATTCGGTGCGGCAGGACGTGGACACCGGCGCCGATCTGCGCACCGCCCTCGCCCTGGGCGTGGGCCCCCGGACGGCGGCGATGGCCGCGCGCCTGCTGATCCCCGGGCAGTAGGCTGCCGTCATGCAGGCGACCGCATACACGTACGACCCCGAGACGCGCAGCGGCCAGGTGCTGCTCGACGACGGCACGCCCGTCCCCTTCGACGCCGCCGCGTTCGACGCGGGCGGGCTGCGGCTGCTGCGGCCCGGCCAGCGGGTGCGGATCGAGACCGCGGGCGAGGGTGACGCGCGGACAATCACGCTGGTGACGTTGCAGACCTTCTGACCAGCGGTTTCGCCCCCGGACACGCCGCGGGCCGGGCTCCCTGGGGAGTCCGGCCCGGCGCGTGAGTGCCCCTGGTGGCTGCCCTTACTTCTTGCGGGCGGTGGTCTTCTTGGCGGTGCTGCGCGCCGTCGACTTCTTGGCGGGGGCCTTCTTGGCCGTCGCCTTCTTCGCCGGGGCCTTCTTGGCCGTCGCCTTCTTGGCGGTGGTGGTCTTCGCCGCGGTGGTCTTGGCGGTCGTCGTGGTCTTCTTGGCGGGGGCCTTCTTCGCCGTGGTCTTCTTCGCGGCGGTGGCGGTGGTCTTCTTCGCCGTGGCGGTGGTCTTCTTGGCGGTGGCGGTGGTCGTCTTCTTCGCCGCCGTGGTCTTGGCCGCGCCCGCCGTCTTCTTGGCGGCGGCCTTCTTGCCGGTCGACTTGGCGATGGTGGGGGGCGGGCCGGACAGGCTGCCCTTGGGCGCCTTCTTGACGGCGATGTCACCCTTCGGCAGCTTCTTCGTGCCGCTGACCAGGTCCTTGAAGCCCTGACCAGCACGGAAACGGGGAACCGAGGTCTTCTTGACCCGAACCCGCTCGCCCGTCTGAGGGTTACGGGCGTAACGCGCCGGACGCTCGACCTTCTCGAACGAACCGAAGCCGGTGACCGAGACCCGCTCACCCGCGACGACCGCGCGGACGATGGCGTCCAGTACGTGGTCGACGGCATCGGCGGCCTGCTGGCGGCCGCCCATCTTGTCGGCAATCGCTTCTACGAGCTGCGCCTTGTTCACGTCTTCCCCTTCGGAGACATCGCCAGAACGAAAGTGTTCAAGCTTTTTCGCACGTTAGGCAGATATATACCGCAAATCAAACACGAAACGGGCTAATCACCCTTGTGCCGCAACAGACTCGACGGTCCCGGATGCGCTCAGCCGTCCTCTTCGGGAAATCGCCCCTGGTCGAGGTCGGCCGTGAACCGCTCCAGACGCCTTGTCGCATCGGCGAGATCGTGCTTGGCCGCGGCCGTGATGACCAGCAGCTTCCGGGTCAGCGCCACCCGTACGCCCTCCGGGACTTGCAGTGCGCGCACCCTTGCGTGCGCTTCCTTGAGTCGGTCCGCGACTGCCGCATAGAGCTCGAGTTGGCCGTCGTGTTCCATGCACAGATTGTGCCATCTGGGGCGAGTTGTCGCCTGCTCGGGGTGCAACTGCCGCCTCAAACGGCCCTCCGGGCGGTCGCCGCCGCCGCGCCGCCTTCGCTCGCCTACCCCGCCAATCACCGCTTTAACGTGGGAAGTTGAAGAAGAGACGGGCGGCGCCGGGGGCCGTGCGGACGCGAAAACGGCTGTACCCCCGATCGGGCCGATCGGGGGTACAGCCGGGGTGTTGGGGTGGCCGAAACTCGACCTTGCGGCGGGCCGGTGCGGCCCTCCGGGATCAGATCTTCAGCGTCTGCGGCTTGTAGGAGGGGCGCTTCGCCTCGTAGGCCGCGATGTCCTCCTCGTTGCGCAGGGTGATCGAGATGTCGTCCAGCCCGTTCAGCAGCCGCCAGCGGGAGTTCTCGTCCAGCTCGAAGGCGGCGGTGATGCCCTGCGCGCGCACCTCGCGGGCGACCAGGTCGACGGTGACCTCCGCCTCGGGGTCCGCCTCGGTCAGCTCCCAGAGCGCGTCCACGATCTTCTGCTCCAGGACCACCGTGAGCAGACCGTTCTTCAGCGAGTTGCCGCGGAAGATGTCCGCGAAGCGCGAGGAGATGACGGCCTTGAAGCCGTAGTTCTGCAGCGCCCAGACCGCGTGCTCACGCGAGGAGCCGGTGCCGAAGTCGGGGCCGGCGACCAGCACCGTGGCACCCTGCCGCTCGGGCCGGTTGAGCACGAACTCCGGGTCCTTGCGCCAGGCCTCGAACAGCCCGTCCTCGAACCCGTCGCGCGTGACCTTCTTGAGCCAGTGGGCGGGGATGATCTGGTCGGTGTCGACGTTGCTGCGGCGCAGCGGGACGGCCCGGCCGGTGTGCGTGGTGAATGCTTCCATGATTGATCAGACTCCAGCGGGCGTACGGGTCTCGACGTCGGACAGGTCGGCCGGGGAGGCCAGGTGCCCCAGGACCGCGGTCGCGGCCGCGACCTGCGGCGACACCAGATGAGTACGGCCGCCCTTGCCCTGCCTGCCCTCGAAGTTGCGGTTGGAGGTGGACGCGGAGCGCTCGCCGGGGGCCAGCTGGTCCGGGTTCATGCCGAGGCACATCGAGCAGCCCGCGTGCCGCCATTCGGCGCCGGCCTCCTTGAAGACCACGTCCAGGCCCTCGGAGACGGCCTGCAGACCCACCCGCGCGGAGCCCGGCACGACCAGCATCCGTACCCCGTCGGCGATTTTGCGGCCGCGCAGGATGTCCGCGGCGGCGCGCAGGTCCTCGATGCGGCCGTTGGTGCAGGAACCTACGAAGACGGTGTCCACCTTGATCGAGCGCAGCGGCTGGCCGGCCTCCAACCCCATGTACTCCAGGGCCTTTTCGGCGGCCAGGCGCTCCGAAGCGTCCTCGTACGAAGCGGGGTCGGGGACGGCGGCGGAAAGCGGCGCGCCCTGGCCCGGGTTGGTGCCCCAGGTGACGAACGGCGACAGCGAGGCGGCGTCGATGACGACCTCGGCGTCGAACTCCGCGTCGTCGTCGGTCCGCAGCGTCTTCCAGTACGCGACGGCGGCGTCCCAGTCGGCGCCCTCGGGGGCGTGCGGGCGGCCCTTGAGGTAGGCGAAGGTGGTCTCGTCGGGGGCGATCATGCCCGCGCGGGCGCCGGCCTCGATCGACATGTTGCAGATGGTCATCCGGGCCTCCATCGAGAGCTTCTCGATGGCGGAGCCGCGGTACTCCAGGACGTAGCCCTGGCCGCCGCCGGTGCCGATCTTGGCGATGATCGCCAGGATCAGGTCCTTGGCGGTGACGCCCTCGGGCAGCTCGCCGTCCCCGTCGACCGTGATCGCCATGGTCTTCGGGCGGGCCATGGGCAGCGTCTGGGTGGCCAGCACGTGCTCGACCTGCGAGGTGCCGATGCCGAACGCCAGCGCGCCGAAGGCACCGTGCGTGGAGGTGTGCGAGTCGCCGCAGACGACGGTCATGCCGGGCTGGGTCAGACCCAGCTGCGGGCCGACGACGTGCACGACGCCCTGCTCGACGTCGCCCAGCGGGTGCAGCCGGACGCCGAACTCGGCGGCGTTCTTGCGCAGGGTCTCCAGCTGGGCGCGGGAGACCGGGTCGGCGACGGGCTTGTCGATGTCGAGGGTCGGGGTGTTGTGATCCTCGGTGGCGATGGTGAGGTCGAGGCGGCGCACCGTGCGCCCGCTCTTGCGGAGGCCGTCGAAGGCCTGCGGGCTGGTCACCTCGTGCAGCAGGTGCAGATCGATGTAGAGGAGGTCGGGCTCCCCCTCGGCGCGCCGGACGACATGGTCGTCCCAGACCTTCTCCGCGAGTGTCCTACCCATCGCTTTCCCTCCGGCCGGCAAAAGGTGCGCCGACCCAACTAGAGACCGTGAGGAGACGGCGCCCGCGCCCCTGGATACGGGCGTCCGCCGCCAGGCCCGTCATGTGTGCGGGCCGCTGTGCCTTCGTGACATCCAGGGTGGCGTGTTCCACGGAAAATTGAACTTGCGTTTCACAGAGTGAGACGCAAGTATCGTTGCATGGACAACAGTAGCGGCGTCGGCGTTCTGGACAAGGCGGCCCTCGTCCTGAGCGCTCTGGAGTCCGGTCCGGCCACCCTCGCGGGTCTGGTCGCGGCGACCGGACTGGCACGACCCACGGCCCACCGCCTGGCCGTGGCCCTTGAACACCACCGCATGGTGGCGCGTGACATGCAGGGCCGGTTCATCCTCGGCCCGCGCCTGGCGGAGCTGGCCGCGGCGGCCGGCGAGGACCGCCTGCTCGCGACGGCCGGCCCGGTGCTCACGCACCTGCGGGACGTCACGGGCGAGAGCGCGCAGCTCTACCGCCGCCAGGGCGACATGCGCATCTGCGTCGCCGCGGCGGAGCGGCTGTCCGGCCTGCGGGACACCGTCCCGGTGGGCTCGACGCTGACGATGAAGGCCGGTTCCTCGGCGCAGATCCTCATGGCCTGGGAGGAGCCGGAGCGGCTGCACCGGGGCCTGCAGGGCGCCCGCTTCACGGCGACGGCCCTGTCGGGCGTACGGCGCCGCGGCTGGGCCCAGTCGATCGGCGAGCGGGAGCCGGGCGTCGCGTCCGTCTCCGCGCCCGTACGCGGCCCGTCGAACCGCGTGGTGGCCGCGGTGTCCGTCTCCGGCCCGATCGAGCGCCTGACCCGCCACCCGGGCCGTATGCACGCCCAGGCGGTCATCGACGCCGCGGCCCGCCTGTCGGAGGCCCTGCGCCGCTCGGGATGACCCTCGCGCGCCAGGGGGGGGACCGGCCGGCCTCGACGCCGCGGCCGACCGGTCCCCACCGCACGGCCGAAGTGCTGACGCGGTACGCGCAGTTGATGGCAAGGGACGGCTCCGGGAACGCCGAAGGGCCCCCGCCGAAGCGGAGGCCCCTTGGACTCGTACCCCCGACCGGATTCGAACCGGCGCTACCGCCTTGAGAGGGCGGCGTGCTAGGCCGCTACACAACGGGGGCGTGGACTCTGCGTTTCCGCAGGTCCGAGCTGGTCTACCTGGACTCGAACCAAGACTAACTGAACCAGAATCAGTCGTGCTGCCAATTACACCATAGACCAATGTGGTTTAGACCAGTCAGTACCCCCGACCGGATTCGAACCGGCGCTACCGCCTTGAGAGGGCGGCGTGCTAGGCCGCTACACAACGGGGGCCCTAGCGATCATCTCGGAAGAGATCACCGTACCCCCGACCGGATTCGAACCGGCGCTACTGCCTTGAGAGGGCAGCGTGCTAGGCCGCTACACAACGGGGGCTTTGTGGATCAGATCCACGGGTGCGGATGAAGCTCCGCGAGCTGGCCTACCTGGACTCGAACCAAGACTAACTGAACCAGAATCAGTCGTGCTGCCAATTACACCATAGGCCACTGGAACGCAAGCCCCGTGCGGGGATTTTGTTCTAGCTTGCTCCTCCGGTTCCCGGCCTTTCGGCCCGCTCCCCGGCGGCGCAGGAAGAACATTACCCGAAGGTGGACGGGGCTCCAAAACGGGTATCCGCGCGGAGCAGCGCCGGGAGTTCGGCGAGGGACGCGATCCGGTACGGACCGGGCGGAGCCACCACGGTCGCGGAACCGCCGGCGCGGTCGATCCAGACCGACAGCAGCCCGGCCTCGGCGGCGCCCCGCCCGTCGATCTCCGGGTGGTCGCCGACGTACGCGACCTGGTGCGGAGGCAGCGACAGCGCCTCGCAGGCGGCGAGGAACGCACGGGCCCGGGGTTTGGAGACGCCCAGCTCCGCGGCGCACAGGATCGTCTCGAAGCGGTGGTGGACGCCGAGCGCGCGCAGCTTGCGGTCCTGGACGGTGAGGCTGGAGTTGGACAGCACCGCGTGGCGGTGGCTGGCGGCGAGCGCGTCGAGGACCGGCAGGACGTCGGGGAAGAGGGCCCAGGCGGCCTCGTAGTGAGCGAGATAACGCTCGAACCAGGCGTCGGCCTCGGCGTCCGTCAGGGACTGCCCCAGGAACGTCCGCACCCGGTCGCGCCGCTGACCCTGGAACGAGGTCTCCCCCGCCGCGAACCGGGCCCAGTGCAGCTCCGTGACGTCCTTCCAGTACGCGAGGGCCTCACCGGGTCCGTCGAAGCGGTCCAGCAGGCCCTCGGCCGCCAGGTGGGCCCGGATGCCCTCACGGTCCGCGGTCGAGTAGTCGAAGAGGGTGTCGTCCACGTCCCAGACCACGGCACGGATGCTCATGAGCCGACGGTAACGCGGCGGGCGGGTCCGCGGGGCGGATACGAGGAAGGGCGCACCGGCGCACTGGGGCCATGAGCGAGTACCGCGTCCACTTCACCGTCGAGGCCCGTGCGACGTACGACGCCCTGCCCGCGGAGCGTCGGGCCCGGTTGGACAAGGACGTGCGCCCCCGGCATGGTGCTGGAGTCCCTGGTGGCCGGGGCGGTCATGGTGATCGTCGTGCTGGAGATCTTCGACGAGAGCGCCTATCTGGTCGACGAGGCCGACGCTCAGTGACCGGGATGTGACAGGGGCGGTACCCGGAGTGCCGGGTACCGCCCCTTCACGCGTGCGTGGGCCTTACGCGGCCAGCTTCGCCAGCGCCGCGTCGATGCGGGCGAGGGTCTTCTCCTTGCCCAGGATCTCCAGGGACTCGAAGAGCGGCAGGCCGACCGTGCGGCCGGTGACGGCGACGCGGACCGGGGCCTGGGCCTTGCCGAGCTTGAGGCCGTGGGCCTCGCCGGCGGCCAGGACCGCCTCCTTCAGGGACTCGGCGGAGGTCCAGTCGGCGCCCTCCAGCTTCTCGCGGGCCGTGCGCAGGAGGGCGTCGGAGCCCTCCTTCATCGCCTTGGTCCAGCTCGGCTCGTCGAAGACCGGCTCGGGCAGGAAGAGGAAGTCGACGTTGTCGGTGATCTCCGACAGGACCTTCAGGCGGGTCTGGGCGTGCGGCGCGATCGCCTGCCAGCGGTCCTCGTCGAAGTCCTCCGGCGCCCAGGGGGCGAAGGGGGCCTTCAGCCAGGGGCGGCAGCGCTCCGTGAAGTCCTTCACGTCCAGCATGCGGATGTGGTCGCCGTTGATCGCCTCGCACTTCTTCAGGTCGAAGCGGGCCGGGTTCGGGTTCACGTCCCGCACGTCGAAGGCGGCGACCATCTCGTCCATCGTGAAGATGTCCTGGTCGGCCGAGAGCGACCAGCCCAGCAGCGAGAGGTAGTTGAGCAGGCCCTCGGGGAGGAAGCCGCGCTCGCGGTACAGGTTCAGCGACGACTGCGGGTCCCGCTTGGAGAGCTTCTTGTTGCCCTCGCCCATGACGTACGGCAGGTGGCCGAACTCGGGGATGCCCTGGGCGATGCCCAGCTCGATGAGCGCCTTGTAGAGGGCGATCTGGCGGGGGGTGGAGGAGAGCAGGTCCTCGCCGCGCAGGACGTGGGTGATCCCCATGAGGGCGTCGTCGACCGGGTTGACCAGGGTGTACAGCGGGGCGCCGTTGGCGCGGACGATGCCGTAGTCCGGGACGTTCTCCGGGGTGAAGGTCAGCTCGCCGCGGACCAGGTCGGTGAAGGTGATCGTCTCGTCGGGCATCCGGAAGCGGACGATCGGCTCGCGGCCCTGGGCCTGGTACTCCTCGACCTGGGCGGCGGTCAGCTCGCGGCAGTGGCCGTCGTAGCCGGACGGCCGGCCGGCGGCGCGGGCGGCCTCGCGGCGGGTGTCCAGCTCCTCCTGGGAGCAGTAGCAGCGGTAGGCGTAGCCGCCGTCGAGCAGCTTCTGCGCGACGTCCCGGTAGATGTCCATGCGCTGCGACTGGCGGTACGGCGCGTGGGGGCCGCCGACCTCGGGGCCCTCGTCCCAGTCGAAGCCGAGCCAGCGCATCGAGTCGAGGAGCTGCTGGTACGACTCCTCCGAGTCGCGGGCCGCGTCGGTGTCCTCGATGCGGAAGACCAGGGTGCCGCCGTGGTGCCGGGCGAACGCCCAGTTGAACAGGGCGGTGCGGACCAGGCCCACATGCGGGTTACCGGTGGGCGAGGGGCAGAAACGGACGCGTACGGGGGAGCCGGGTGCGCTAGCCACGCTTGACAACCTTGTTGGTGAGAGTGCCGATGCCTTCGATGGTGACGGCGACCTCGTCGCCGACGTTCAGGGGGCCGACCCCTGCTGGGGTGCCGGTGAGGATCACGTCGCCGGGGAGCAGGGTCATCGCCTCGGAGATGTTGACGATCAGGTCCTCGATGGAGTGGATCATCTCGCTCGTGCGGCCGAGCTGGCGCTGTTCACCGTTGACGGTGAGCTGGACGGTCAGGTCGGAGGCCTTCTCCAGGTCCAGTCCGGTCTCCACCCAGGGGCCCAGCGGGCAGGAGGTGTCGAAGCCCTTGGCCCGTGCCCACTGCTTCTCGCGCCGCTGCACGTCGCGGGCGGTGATGTCGTTGGCGCAGGTGTAGCCGAAGATCACGTCCCTGACGCGGTCCCGCGGCACCTCGCGGCACATCCGGCCGATCACCACGGCCAGCTCGGCCTCGTGGTGGAGCTCCTCCGAGAAGGAGGGGTACTGGATGTCGTCACCGGGGCCGATGACCGAGGTCGACGGCTTGAAGAAGGCGAAGGGCGCCTCGGGGACCTGGTTGCCCAGCTCGCGCGCGTGCTCCGCGTAGTTGCGGCCGAAGGCCACGACCTTGTTGGGGAGCACCGGCGGCAGCAGCCTGACCTTGCTCACCGGCACCTTCGTACCGGAGAGCTCGAAGTCCGCGAACGGGATGCCCTTGATGATGTCGAGGACGAGCTCGTCCGGCTTGTCGCCCTCGACCGCGCCGAAGGCGACGTTCCCGTCGATGGAGAACCTGGCGATGCGCACGGGATGCTTTGCCCCTTGACCTAGGCGGCGGGAGTCTGACGCTCCAGGCTAACGCGGCAAAGGCAGGGCGCCTCGCGCAATCCGCGCGAGGCGCCCTGGTCGACCCGTGGAGCGGGGATCTACTCGGCTGCGGCGCCGGCCGGGATCTCCATGAGGACCGTACGCTTGGGGTTGGCCGTCTGGGACGGCAGCTCGACGGGGTGCTCCGGCTGCACCGGGGTCTGCAGTTCGTCGGCGTCCTTCAGGTGCGCCAGCGTCGTGCGCCGCGGGTTGGCGATCTTGTGGAACATCGTCGTCTTCACGGGTGTCCTTGGGTCGTTGTCAGAACGGTGACTCCTGTAAAGCGTCAGGCTAAACATGCGGATTCCCGTCAAAGGGCGGAAGTGCTCATGATCTGCGTGTGAGTTTGCTCACGAACTCTTGCCCAAATCGGTCATATCTCCCTCGCGATTCATGCCCACGAAACGGACATTAGCCATCTGAAGCGACCATTCCGCTCCTGATCATGGCGACTGGGACACCGCACCCACCTCGGCGACTCGTAGGGGAATGTCCGTTATAAGAGGGACTCCGGTCTACACCTCGTGACCCGGTCCTCACGTGCTGTCACGGAGGTCACAGCCTGACCAACGGACCTTGTTGGAGATCCTGCACTGTGCTGGAATTCCACGGACCGCCGCAGGAACGAGCCGGCGCACAAGGGCGCGAGAACAGCGCCGAGTGGCGGCGAGAAGGGGGAAGCCAGCGCCGGTCACTCACGACCACCCGGGGACGTATTCAGGGCGTCCCCGACGACGCCGACACCGTCCTTCCGTTCGCGGAGGGACGCCTGGTCCAGAGGTTGCGACGCTAGTGCAGGGACGTTTCAAGAGGGATGGCAGCGGTTCGGCGGAGCCGGAGCCGCACGGCGGGACTGGCCCCATGGCCGGCAGCTCCTCGCCCCAGCACGCCCAGGGCCAGGGCCCGTCCGGTGACGGCACGCGCTCCGGGCGGCCCGGCACGTCCGCGCCCGCCGGCCCGGCGAGCCCCGCGCCGGCCGTGAAGCCCCCGCAGGGCCCGACCGGCCCCGGCCCCCGAATAGCCCTGCGCAACTGGCGGATCTCGACCCGCCTGGTCGCGCTGCTCACCCTCCCCGTGGTCGCGGCCACCTCGCTGGGCGCGCTGCGCATCAGCCAGTCCATGGAGGACATGCAGCAGCTCGACAACATGAAGCTGCTGACGGACATGACCGAGCAGGCCACCGTGCTGGCCGCGGCGCTCCAGGAGGAGCGCGACAAGTCCGCCGGCCCGCTGGCCCACGGCTCGACCTCCAGCGCCATCACCGTCAAGGGCTACCGGGACAAGACCGACCGCGCGCTGAAGAACTTCCTCGACTCCTCCGAGGAGATCGACAGCGCCAGCCGGGACGGCAACCTCCAGGGCGTGCGCGACAGCGTCGTCGGCCTGGCGCGCGACCTGATGACCCTGAACAAGGTCCGCAGCACGGCCTACGAGGCCAAGAACAACAACATGCAGACCGTCGAGGCCTACCACCGGCTGATCGAGAACCTGCTCGATCTGTCGCAGGACATGGCCGAGGCGACCAGCAACCCTGAGATGATCCAGCGCACCCGTGCCCTGGCGGCCTTCTCGTCCGCCAAGGAGTACGCGTCCGTCCAGCGCGCGATCCTCGCCGCGGCCCTGCCCGCGAACAAGACCACCTACGGCAACCTCTCCGCGAACGACCGCCTGTACGCCGAGTCGGCGCTGCAGAGCCAGAAGTCGGACATCAGCAGCTTCCGGAGCATCTACGGCGACGAGAACGCCGCCGAACTGCTGGAGCCCATCGAAGAGGGCAACGCCACCATCGAGGCCACCGATCTGTACGCCTCGCGCGCGTTCGGCCGGCCCGAGGGCCTGGAGGGCCTGGAGAAGCGCTCGTACCAGGACTGGCTGGACGACAGCTCGGCCAAGATCGAGCAGATGAAGAAGATCGAGCGCACGCTGCTCGAGGAGATGGAGCAGAAGGCCCGCGAGCTGCGCAGCGAGTCGGAGCAGGAAGCGATCATCTCCGGTGCGCTGATCCTGCTCGTGCTCGGTGTGTCGCTGGTCGGCGCGTTCGTGGTGGCCCGCTCCATGATCCGCTCGCTGCGCCGCCTGGAGGACACCGCGACCAAGGTCGCCTCCGAGCGCCTGCCCGAGCTGGTCAAGCAGCTGTCCGAGTCCGACCCGCAGGACGTCGACACGTCCGTGGAGTCGGTCGGCGTGCACTCCCGCGACGAGATCGGCCGGGTGGCCGCGGCCTTCGACGACGTGCACCGCGAGGCGGTCCGCCTCGCCGCCGAGCAGGCCCTGCTGCGGGGCAACGTCAACGCGATGTTCACCAACCTCTCGCGCCGCTCCCAGGGTCTGATCCAGCGCCAGCTGTCGCTGATCTCCGAACTGGAGTCCCGCGAGGCCGACCCGGACCAGCTGGCCTCCCTGTTCAAGCTGGACCACCTCGCCACGCGTATGCGCCGTAACGGCGAGAACCTCCTCGTCCTCGCGGGCGAGGAGCCCGGCCGGCGCTGGACCCGCCCGGTCCCGCTGGTCGACGTGCTGCGCGCCGCCGCGTCCGAGGTGGAGCAGTACGAGCGCATCGAGCTGGCCGCCGTGCCGACCACGCAGGTCGCCGGCCGGGTCGTCAACGACCTCGTGCACCTGCTCGCCGAGCTGCTGGAGAACGCCACCTCGTTCTCCTCGCCGCAGACCAAGGTCAAGGTCACCGGTCACGCCCTGCCCGACGGCCGGGTGCTGATCGAGATCCACGACACCGGTATCGGTCTGTCCCCCGAGGACCTGGCCGCGATCAACGAGCGGCTCGCCTCGCCGCCCACCGTGGACGTCTCCGTCTCCCGCCGCATGGGTCTGTTCGTGGTCGGCCGGCTCTCCCAGCGCCACGGCATCCGCATCCAGCTGCGCCCGTCGGACTCCGGCGGTACGACCGCGCTGGTCATGCTGCCCGTCGACGTCGCCCAGGGCGGCAAGAAGCCGCAGCCCAAGCAGGGCCAGGGCCCCGGTATCTCCGGCGGTCCGGCCGCGGCGCAGGCCGCCGCGGGCGCGGCCGCGGCCCGCCGCCAGAACGGCGGTGCCCTCGGCGG